>NZ_JBHXKE010000185.1:0-20062 GCF_042722765.1 Kitasatospora sp. NPDC058406 | reverse complement strand
CGGGAAGCGGGACCGCCCTGCGGCGGAGGGTGGGGAAGGAGGCTCGGACCGTCAGATCTTCGCCCACGCGTCGGTGAGGCTGGTCCGCAGGATCTGCTCGATCTCGTCGAAGGTCGACTGGTCGGAGATCAGCGGCGGGGCCAGCTGGACGACCGGGTCGCCACGGTCGTCGGCGCGGCAGTACAGGCCGTTGTCGAAAAGCGCCTTCGACAGGAAGCCGTAGAGGACGCGCTCGACCTCGTCGTCGTTGAACGACTCCTTGGTGGCCTTGTCCTTCACGAGCTCGATGCCGTAGAAGTACCCGTTGCCGCGGACGTCGCCGACGATCGGCAGGTCGCGCAGCTTGTTCAGGGTGCCGAGGAAGTTCGCCTCGTTGTCGAGGACGTGCTGGTTCAGGCCCTCGCGCTCGAAGATGTCGAGGTTGGCCAGCGCCACCGCGGAGGAGACCGGGTGGCCACCGAAGGTGTAGCCGTGCAGGAAGGTGTTGTCACCCTTGTAGAACGGCTCGGCGAGGCGGTCCGAGATGATCGTGGCGCCGATCGGGGAGTACCCCGAGGTCATGCCCTTGGCGCAGGTGATCATGTCGGGCTGGTAGCCGAACTTGTCGGCGCCGAACATGGTGCCGAGGCGGCCGAAGGCGCAGATGACCTCGTCCGAGACCAGCAGCACGTCGTGGCGGTCGCAGATCTCGCGCAGGCGCTGGAAGTACCCGGGCGGCGGCGGGAAGCAGCCGCCGGCGTTCTGCACCGGCTCGACGAAGACGGCGGCGACGGTGTCGGCGCCCTCGTTGAGGATCGCGACCTCGATCTCGTCGGCGCACCAGCGGCCGTACGCCTCGGGGTCGACCGTGCCGTCGGGGCCGGCCAGGAAGGCCGGGGCGCGGTAGATGTTGGTGTTCGGGGCCTTGTGGGTGCCCGGCACCAGCGGCTCGAACGGGGCCTTCAGGCCCGGCAGGCCGGTGATGGAGAGGGCGCCCTGCGGGGTGCCGTGGTAGGCGACGGCGCGCGAGATGACCTTGTACTTGGTCGGCTTGCCGGTCAGCTTGAAGTACTGCTTGGCAAGCTTCCAGGCGGTCTCGACGGCCTCGCCGCCACCGGTGGAGAAGAAGACCTTGTTGAGGTCGCCCGGGGCGTAGTTGGCCAGGCGCTCGGCCAGCTCGACGGCCTTCGGGTGGGCGTAGCTCCACACCGGGAAGAAGGCGAGCTCCTTGGCCTGCTTGGCGGCGGCCTCGGCGAGCTCCTCACGGCCGTGGCCGGCCTGGACGACGAACAGGCCGGCGAGGCCGTCGAGGTACTTGCGGCCCTTGTCGTCCCAGACGTAGGTGCCCTCGCCCTTGACAATCGTCGGCACGGGAGAGTTCTCGTACGACGACATGCGGGTGAAGTGCATCCACAGGTGGTCGTAGGCGGTCTTGGAAAGGTCCTTCTGCGCCGGGTCGGCTGTCATCGGGTGCCCCAGGTGTAGGTCTGTTTCCGGAGCTTCAGGTAAACGAAGCTCTCGGTGCTCCGCACGCCGGGAAGCGCGCGGATGCGCTTGTTGATCAGTTCGAGCAGGTGCTCGTCGTCCTCGCAGACCAGTTCGGCCAGGAGATCGAACGAGCCTGCGGTGCAGACGACGTAGTCGACCTCGTCGAGGGCGGCCAACGCGTCGGCGACGGGTTCGATGTCGCCTTCGACCCGGATCCCGACCATCGCCTGGCGGGTGAAGCCGACGGTGAGCGGGTCCGTGACGGCGACGATCTGCATCACGCCCTGGTCGAGCAGCTTCTGGACGCGCTGTCGTACGGCCGCCTCGGACAGGCCGACGGCCTTGCCGATGGCGGCGTACGGGCGGCGCCCGTCCTCCTGGAGCTGCTCGATGATCGCCTTGGAGGCGGCGTCGAGGGGAACGCTGGCGTTCCGGTCGCGGTTGGCCACGCCGCAACTGTGCCTGATCAGGATCGTGTTCGCAAGCTCGGGATCTGCTGATTTCGTCGTGATCTTGGAAATCGGATGCGGATTTCATCGCACCCACGTGACCGATCTGTCGATACCGGCAGTCGAACGGTTAACCTGGCCCGGTACCCGCGTGGCTCCGCAGGGCCGCGCGAACTACCCCACCAGTGGACCGTGCCGCCGCCGGCCCGGCCACTCGGCGCCCTTCGTCGGCCGGACCGGTCGACGTACCATGGCGCCGGATTCTGCAACGCCGCAGGCCGAGACCGAGGAGAGACCGTGAGCGACCTTCGCACGCTGCGCAACTACATCAACGGTGAGTTCGTCGACGCGGCGGACGGCCGCACGCTCGACATCGTCGACCCCACCACCGGCGAGGTCTACGCGACGTCCCCGCTGTCCGGTGCCTCCGACGTGGACTCCGCCATGGCCAGTGCCGCAGCCGCGTTCCCGCTCTGGCGCGACGCCACTCCGAGCACCCGGCAGAAGCTGCTGCTGAAGATCGCCGACGCGGTCGAGGCGCGTGCCGACGAGATCGTCGACGTCGAGTGTCGCAACACGGGCAAGCCGCGGTCGCTGACGCTCTCCGAGGAGATCGGCCCGATGGTCGACCAGATCCGGTTCTTCGCCGGTGCCGCCCGCCTGCTGGAGGGCAAGGCCGCCGGTGAGTACATGGACGGCATGACCTCGATCGTCCGCCGCGAGCCGGTCGGCGTCTGCGCCCAGGTGGCGCCGTGGAACTACCCGATGATGATGGCCGTCTGGAAGTTCGCCCCGGCCATCGCCGCCGGCAACACCGTGGTGCTGAAGCCCTCCGACACCACCCCCGCCTCCACGGTGCTGCTGGCCGAGATCATCGGCGGCGTCCTGAGGGACCTGGAGCTGCCGGCCGGCGTCTTCAACGTGATCTGCGGCGACCGGGAGACCGGCAAGGCCATGGTCGAGCACCCCACCCCGGCGATGGCCTCGATCACCGGCTCGGTGCGGGCCGGCATCTCGGTCGCCGAGTCCGCCTCCAAGGACGTCAAGCGCGTCCACCTTGAGCTGGGCGGCAAGGCCCCGGTCGTGGTCTTCGAGGACGCCGACATCGCCGAGGCGGTCGAGGGCATCTCCGTGGCGGGCTTCTTCAACGCCGGCCAGGACTGCACCGCCGCCACCCGCGTGCTGGTGCACGAGTCGATCCACGACGCGTTCGTCGAGGCGCTGGCCAAGGCCGCGGCCGAGACCAAGACCGGCGGCGTGGACGACGAGGACGTGCTCTACGGCCCGCTGAACAACGCCAACCAGCTGACGCAGGTCACCGGCTTCATCGAGCGCCTGCCGAAGCACGCCAAGGTCGAGGCCGGTGGCCACCGGGTCGGCGACAAGGGCTACTTCTACGCCCCGACCGTCGTCTCCGGGCTGAACCAGGACGACGAGATCATCCAGAACGAGGTCTTCGGCCCGGTCATCACCGTGCAGCGGTTCTCCGACGAGGACCAGGCCGTCGACTACGCCAACGGCGTCGAGTACGCGCTGGCCTCCTCGGTCTGGACCAAGGACCACGCCCGCGCGATGCGGATGTCCCGCCGGCTGGACTTCGGCTGCGTCTGGATCAACACCCACATCCCGTTGGTCGCCGAGATGCCGCACGGTGGTTTCAAGAAGTCCGGCTACGGCAAGGACCTCTCCTCCTACGGCTTCGAGGACTACACCCGCGTGAAGCACGTCATGACCGCGATCTAGCGGGTCGTGACGGTCGGGTGCTGTATGACCGCGATCTAGCGGGTCGTGACGGTCGGGTGCTGTATGACCGCGATCTAGCGGGTCGTGACGGTCGGGTGCTGTATGACCGCGATCTAGCGGGTCGTGACGGTCGGGTGCTGTATGACCGAGATCCAGCGGTCGTGACGGCCGGGCACAGGATGCCTGCGATCTGATGTTCGGGTGATCCGACGATGGGCCCGGGTCCTTGCGACCCGGGCCCTGTGTCTTTGCACCCTGTCGGCCGTTCGGGTGACCGCCTGACAGGATGCGCCTGCACTTCGGCGGCCGGACTCCCTAGCCTTGCCGCATGAGCATCCCCACCGCCGACCCAGCCGCCGGCCAGGCCGTCAAGGCCGCCGACCGCGCGCACGTCTTCCACTCGTGGTCCGCCCAGGCCCTGATCGACCCCCTCGCGGTGGCCGGCGCCGAGGGCTCGTACTTCTGGGACTACGACGGAAACCGCTACCTCGACTTCTCCTCGCAGCTGGTGAACACCAACATCGGTCACCAGCACCCGAAGGTGGTCGCGGCGATCCAGGAGCAGGCGGCGAAGCTCTGCACCATCGCTCCCGGCTTCGCGGTGGAGTCCCGCAGCGAGGCCGCCCGGCTGATCGCCGAGCGGACCCCGGGCGACCTCGACCGGATCTTCTTCACCAACGGCGGCGCCGAGGCCAACGAGAACGCCATCCGGCTGGCCCGGCTGCACACCGGCCGTCAGAAGGT
This sequence comes from Kitasatospora sp. NPDC058406, assembly GCF_042722765.1. Lineage (NCBI taxonomy): Bacteria > Bacillati > Actinomycetota > Actinomycetes > Kitasatosporales > Streptomycetaceae > Kitasatospora > Kitasatospora sp. NPDC058406. The sequence goes on along the minus strand of NZ_JBHXKE010000185.1, from coordinate 15,659 downwards.
GCTCGCCACCTACCGCTCGTACCACGGCGCCACCGCCAACGCGATCGCCCTCACCGGCGACCCGCGCCGCTGGGCCAACGAGACCGGTGTCTCCGGCATCGTGCACTTCTGGGGGCCGTACGCCTACCGCTCCAACTTCCACGCCGAGAACGAGGCGCAGGAGTCCGAGCGCGCGCTGGCGCACCTGGAGCAGGTGATCGCGTTCGAGGGCCCGGGCACCGTCGCGGCGATCATCCTGGAGACGGTGGTCGGCACCGCCGGCATCCTCGTCCCGCCGCCCGGCTACCTGGCCGGCGTCCGGGAGATCTGCGACCGCTACGGCATCGTCTTCATCCTGGACGAGGTGATGGCCGGCTTCGGCCGTACCGGCGCCTGGTTCGCCGCCGACCACTGGGACGTCACCCCGGACCTGCTCACCTTCGCCAAGGGCGTCAACTCGGGCTACGTCCCGCTCGGCGGCGTGGCGATCAGCGCGGAGATCGCCGCGACCTTCGCCGAGCGGCCGTTCCCCGGCGGGCTCACCTACTCCGGTCACCCGCTGGCCTGCGCCTCGGCGATCGCCACGATCAACGCGATGGCCGAGGAGGGCATCGTCGAGAACGCCCGGCACATCGGCGAGACCGTGATCGGCCCCGGCCTGCGCGAGCTGGCCGAGCGCCACCCCTCGATCGGCGAGGTGCGCGGGCTCGGCGTGTTCTGGGCCCTCGACCTGGTGAAGGACCGCGCCACCCGCGAGCCGCTGGTGCCGTACAACGCGGCCGGTGCGGCCAACGCGCCGATGGCCGAGCTGGCCGCCGCCTGCAAGCGGCGCGGGCTCTGGCCGTTCGTCAACATGAACCGCTTCCACGTCGTCCCCCCGTGCACGGTGACCGAGGAGGAGGCCAAGGCGGGTCTCGCGGTGCTCGACGAGGTGCTCTCGCTGACCGACGCGCACACCGTCTGACCCGCAGGGCGGCCGGCCGAGCCGCAGCCCGTTCGGCGGGGCGGCACCACGGCACACGGCAGCACCAGAACCGACCGGGCGGCCCCGGGTGCCCGCGCGCCCGGGGCCGCCCCCCCCCCCCCCGGGCCCCCAGTTCCCCCCCCCCCCCCCCCCCCCGGCCCCGGTCTCCCCCGCTGGGCGCCGGCCCCCCCCGCCGCCCGTGGGGGGGGGCGCCCCCCCGCCACCGGGACCCACCAGACCCCCGGGGGGGGCCGGGGGGCCCCGCGCCCCGGGGCCCGCCCCACGCCCCGGAGGCCCCCATGTCCCCCACCACCCCGACCCGCCGTGCCCTGACCCGCCGCAGCGTGCTCGGCACCGCCGGGCTGCTCGGCGCCGGCACCCTCACGGGCTGCGGAATCCCGTCCGCGTACGTCGCCGAGGAACGCCGGTCCGCCCCCGACCGCTCCGGGGACGAGCCGCGGCTGGTCTTCTCCAACTGGACCCAGTACATCGACGCCGACGACGACGGCCGGCGCCCGACCCTGGACGCCTTCACCGAGCGGACCGGGATCGCCGTCACCTACACCGAGGACATCAACGACAACGACGAGTTCTTCGGCAAGATGGGCCCGGTGCTCACCCAGGGCACCGACCCCGGCCGGGACCTCATGGTGGTCAGCGACTGGATGGCCGGACGGTACGTCTCGCTCGGCTGGGTGCAGACCCTGGACCGGGCCAACCTGCCCCACGTCACCGCCCACCTGGATCCGCAGCTGGCGGCGCCGGCCTTCGACCCCGGACGGCGGCGGAGCGTGCCGTGGCAGTCCGGGATCACCGGCATCGCCTACAACCGCAAGGAACTCGGCCGCGAGTTGCGCTCCACCGCCGACCTCTGGGCGCCCGACCTCAAGGGCCGGGTCACCCTGTTCGCCGGACTGGACGAGGCGCTCGGCCTGCTGATGCTCGCCCACGGCGCCGACATCGCCGCGTTCACCGCGGACGACGCGCACCGGGCCATGGACCAGGTGCAGAAGATGGTCGACACCCGGCACGTCCGGCGTTTCACCGGCAACGACTACACCAGCGACCTGGCCTCCGGCGCCGCGCTGGCCTGCCAGGCGTACTCGGGGGACGCCGTCCAGCTCATGGCGGAGAACCCGGACCTCGACTTCGTGGTGCCGGAGGAGGGCGGCGAGCTCTGGGCGGAGAGCCTGCTGGTCCCCAACCGGGCCGGGCACAAGCGCAACGCGGAGCAGCTGATCGACCACTACTACCAGCCGGAGGTGGCCGCCGAGCTGGCCGCCGCCGTGCAGTACATCTGCCCGGTGCCCGCCGCCCGCGAGGTGCTCGCCGCCAGCGGGGAGAAGGAGAAGGCGGAGCTGGCCGAGCACCCGCTGGTCTTCCCGACCGAGGAGATGCGCGCGCGGCTGCACACCATGCGCGACGTCACCTCGGCGGAGCGGCCGGTCCTCCACAAGGTCTGGGGCCGGATCACCGGCGTCTGACACTGTGACACCCGGCGCCCTGACACCCTGACACCCAGCGCCCCGGCGACCCACCGCACCGGCGACCCCCACCGACCCGGCGCCGAGGCGGGCCGTACGGGGCGGCCCGCCTCGCGGCGGGTCACGCTCAGCGCCGGACGGCGTCCAGCGCGAGCAGGGCGACGTGCAGCGACAGGCAGGACTCCACCTGGTCGAGGTCGACCCCCAGGATCCGTTCGACCTTGTGCAGCCGGTCGTAGAAGGACGGCCGGGACAGGTGCGCGGCGTCGGCCGCCGCCGACTTGTTCCGGCCCTGCTCCAGATAGATCCGCAGCATCCGGACCAGCTGGCCGTTGTGCTCCGCGTCGTAGGCGAGCAGCGGGCCCAGCTCGCGTTCCACGTAGGTCTGCAGCCGGGCGTCGTCGCGCAGCAGGTGCAGCAGGCCGCGCAGCCGGACGTCGGGCAGCCGGTAGTACGCCGCTGCCCGGCCGCCGGGCGCGTCGTGCAGGGCGGCGTCGGCGACCTGGGTGGCTTCCAGCAGGGTTCGCCGGGCGTCGCGGACCGAGCCGACCGAGGAGCCGACCGCGACGACGGGGGACGGCGCGGCCGCGTCGCGTGCGGCCTCGGCGGCCAGCCTTCGCAGCGCCGCCGCGAAGGCGTCCAGCGAGGCGTGTTCCTCCTGCTGGGGGCCGAGGGCGATCAGGACGCCGACGCCCTCGTCGTCCAGCGCGCCGACCAGGGCGGAGAGCCGGCAGGCGCGGACCGCGCTCGCCGCCAGCTCGGTGAAGTCGCGCAGCCGGGCCTGTGCCTCCAGCGCGGCGGGGATCGGGCCGCGGCGCTGCCGCAGCACCACGCCGACCAGTCGGCGGCTCTCCAGCGGGACGCCGAGCGCCTGGGCGCGCAGTGCCACCTCGGAGACGGTGAGGGCATGGGTGAGGATGCCGGAGAGCAGGGTGCGGTGGGTCTGCCGCTCCAGGCTCTCCCGGTCGCGGACCACCAGCCGGTTGAGGGCCAGGGCCGAGGCGCCGCGCTCCAGCAGCATGGTGTTCGGGTGCGGGCCGTCGTCGGACAGCGGGCCGGGGTCCTGGACCAGGACCAGCCGCCCCCAGTCCTGGCCGCGGGCGCCGACCGTGGTGACCAGCCAGCCGCTGCGCGGGTCGTGGCCGGTGCGGCCGGGCGGGCGGACCCCGCGCGAGCGGCGTTCCCAGTCCTCCAGCAGGTCGGCCTCGGGCCGGCCGGCGGGGTCGTGGGTCAGCACCTGGTGGGCGAGGTTCTCCAGGACGACCGGGGCACCCGCTATCCGGGCGACCTGGCGGACCACCTCGACCGGTTCGGCGCCCTCCACGACGAGCTCGTTGAAGACCTGGTGGATCGCCTCCGAGGTGCGCAGCTGCTCCAGCTGGGCGTTGACCACCAGGGCGTGCACCGCTTCGGTGACGGCGACGAAGCGCAGCTCGCGGCGGAGCGCGATCAGGGGCAGGCCCCGCTGTTCGGCGGCGTGCACCAGGGCCCGCGGCAGGGTGTCGAAGTAGCGCCGGCCGAACTCGATGACCAGCCCGGCGACGCCGACGTCGGCGAGGTCGCGGACGTAGCGGGCCAGTCCCTCGCGGTCCTCGGGGAGGGCGATGCCGGTGCTGAGGACCAGCTCGCCGCCCTGGAGCACGCCGGCGACGTCGGGCAGCTCGCTGACGTGCACCCAGCGGACCGGGCGTTCCAGATGGGCGGCGCCGGCGACCACCTGGGGCAGGCCGCGCCGCATCACCTCCAGGTCCAGGACATGGGCGACGGTGGGGAGCATCGCTGCCTCCAGGGTTCAGAGTGTCAGGTAAATCATCCATCCCGGCGACGACCTGTCACCCCGACCGAACCTTTGCACCCTGTAAGGCCCTGAGCTTCGAGGTTGGCGGAGTGACCCTTGTCACGCCCCTGCGGCATTGGGCATGGTCAGCGGGTCGGCTGTGGCGAAACACGGGCATCACCCCCGGAATCCGTGGCGTAACCAGAAAGCAACAGCGGAATCCCTTGCCGGACCCCCATCGGTCTTGCCAGGATCGCGGATCCCGGCGACCTGTCGGAACGGATTCCCCTGGACCGCGGGCGCGGCGACTCGACCAGTCCGACCACGCCGAACGGGCCCCTCGTCCACCGGCGCGTGCGGCCCCGCAGGGATGATCAAGGACGCCGTACGGGCGGTCGAACCACCGGGAACTTGGAGGAACCAGATGGACCTGACCGATTTCGGCGCGGGCGCGCAGTACATCGCGGGCCGGTCGGACCGGGGGAGGGGCGAGCCCTTCCAGGTCGTCAACCCCGTCGACGGCAGCGTGGTCGAGCAGGTCACCCTCGCCTCCACCGGGCAGGTCGACGAGGCCGTCGCCGCCGCCCGGGCCGCGCTGCCGGAGTGGGCGGGTGCCACCCCCGGCGCACGCTCCGAGGCACTCACCCGGCTGGCCGCCGTCCTCACCGGCGCCGCCGACGACCTGGCCCGGGTGGAGACCGCGCAGACCGGCAAGCCGATCAAGCTCTCCACCGAGTTCGACGTCCCCGGGACGATCGACAACACCGCCTTCTTCGCCGGCGCCGCCCGCAACCTGGAGGGCCGGGCGGCCGGCGAGTACTCCGGTGACCACACCTCGTACGTGCGGCGCGAGCCGATCGGCGTGATCGGCTCGATCTCGCCGTGGAACTACCCGCTGCAGATGGCCGCCTGGAAGGTCCTCCCGGCGATCGCGGCGGGCAACACCGTCGTCCTGAAGCCGGCCGAGCTGACCCCGCTGACCTCGCTGATGTTCGCCCGGGCCTGCACCCTGGCCGGCATCCCGGACGGCGTGGTCAACGTGGTCACCGGCGCCGGGCGGACCGCCGGGGAGCACCTGGTCGCCCACCCGGACGTCGCGATGGTCTCCTTCACGGGCTCCACCCCGGTGGGCCGCCGGGTCGCCGAGCTGGCCGCCGCGACCGTCAAGCGGACCCACCTGGAGCTCGGCGGCAAGGCCCCCTTCGTGGTCTTCGACGACGCCGACCTGGACGCCGCCGTGCACGGCGCGGTCGCCGCCTCGCTGATCAACAGCGGCCAGGACTGCACCGCCGCCACCCGCGCCTACGTCCAGCGGCCGCTCTACGAAGCCTTCGTGACCGGCGTCGCGGAGCTGTACCGGGCCGTCCGGGTGGGCGACCCGCTGAACCCGCGGACCGACCTCGGCCCGCTGGTCTCCCACACCCACCGGGACCGGGTGGCCGGCTTCGTCGAGCGCGCCCGTGCGGCCGGCGCCACCGTGGTCACCGGCGGCGCGACCGGCACCGAGGGCCACGACGGCACCGACCTCACCCCCGGCGCCTACTACCTGCCGACCCTGATCACCGGTGCCGCGCAGGACAGCGAGGTCGTCCAGGGCGAGATCTTCGGCCCGGTGCTGGTGGTGCTGCCCTTCGACACCGACGACGAGGGCCTGCGGCTGGCCAACGACACCCCCTTCGGCCTGGCCGCCTCCGCCTGGACCGGCAACGTCCACCGCTCGCTGCGCGCCACCCGCGAGCTCGCGGCCGGCTGCGTCTGGGTGAACGACCACATCCCGATCATCAGCGAGATGCCGCACGGGGGCTACAAGTCCTCGGGCTACGGCAAGGACATGTCCCAGTACTCGATGGACGAGTACACCCAGGTCAAGCACGTCATGTTCGACACCACCGCTGTGGCGCGCAAGGACTGGCACCGCACCGTCTTCGGAGACAGATAACCCCCGGGGGACCCCCACCCCCCTGCCCCAGGAGGCCCGTTCCATGGCGTTCAACGAGCTCACCGACGGTCTGCCCGATCCGGTCCGCAAGGCCTGGGAACGCAGCCTCACCAGCGGCCGGGCCGCGGTCGGCCGCCGCACCGTACTGCGCGCCGCCGCCCTGGCCGCTGGCGCCGGGACCCTGGCCGCCTGCGGTATCCCGCCGGCCAGGACCGCCGGCACCGGTGACTCCACCGCCAACGCCGCCGAGGACCTCTCGGAAGGCGAGAAGGAGGTCAACTTCTCCAACTGGCCGCTCTACGTCGACGCCGACGAGAACGACAAGGAGAAGCACGGCACCCTGGAGGCCTTCACCGCCGCCACCGGCATCAAGGTCAGGTACACCGAGGACGTCAACGACAACGTCGAGTTCTTCGGCAAGGTCAAACCGCAGCTCGCGGCCGGCCAGGACACCGGCCGCGACCTGGTGGTGCTCACCGACTGGATGGCCGCCCGGCTGATCCGCCTCGGCTGGGCGCAGAAGCTCAACCCGGCCAACGTCACCACCGCCATCACCACCGTCGAGTCCCGCTTCCGCGCCCCCGACTGGGACCCGGGCCGGCTCTACTCGTACCCCTGGGCCGGCATCCAGACGGTCATCGCCTACAACCGGAAGGCCACCAGGGGCAAGGAGGTCGGCAGCATCTCCCAACTGCTCGACGACCCCGACCTCAAGGGCCGGGTCACCTTCCTCTCCGAGATGCGCGACAGCGTGGGCATGACCCTGCTCGACCTGGGCAAGGACCCGGCGAAATTCACCGCCGACGACTACGACGCCGCGATCGCCCGGCTGCAGAAGGCCGTCGACAGCAAGCAGGTCCGCCGCTTCACCGGCAACGACTACGGCCAGGAGCTGTCCTCCGGCGACATCGCCGCCTGCGTCGCCTGGGGCGGCGACCTGATCCAGCTGCGCGCCGACAACCCGGACATCGAGTTCGTCATACCGGAGAAGGGCTTCGTCTCCTCGACCGACAACCTGCTGGTCCCGGCCAAGGCCCAGCACAAGACCAACGCCGAGAAGCTGATCGACTTCTACTACCAGCCGAAGATCGCGGCGCAGCTGGTCGCCGGCATCGGCTTCGTCTCCGCCGTCACCGGCATGAAGGACGAGCTCGCCGCACTCTCCCCCGACACCGCGGCCAACCCCCTGGTCGTCCCCACCCCCGAGATGGCGGCCAGGGCGCACGTCTTCCGCACCCTCACCGAGGCCGAGGAGAGCTCCTTCGAGGAGAAGTTCTCCAAGCTCATCGGCGCCTGACCCCCGACGGCCGCGACCAGAGAGACCCCCATGACAGACCAGCTGCGCACCCCGGCCGGCGGCGACGTCCGCCTCACCGGCATCGGCAAGACCTACGGCGCCTTCACCGCCGTCCAGCCGCTCGACCTGACCGTCCCGCAGGGCTCCTTCTTCGCCCTGCTCGGCGCCTCCGGCTGCGGCAAGACCACCACCCTGCGCATGATCGCCGGTCTGGAGGAGCCCACCTCCGGCACCGTCCTGATCGGCGGCCAGGACGTCACCGCGCTGCCCCCGTACAAGCGCCCGGTCAACACGGTCTTCCAGAGCTACGCGCTCTTCCCGCACCTCGACATCTTCGAGAACGTCGCCTTCGGCCTGCGCCGGCGCGGCAAGAAGGACGTCAGGAAGCAGGTCGAGGACATGCTCGAACTGGTCGAGCTCGGCGCGTACGCCCGGCGCAAGCCGCACCAGCTCTCCGGCGGCCAGCAGCAGCGCGTCGCCGTGGCCCGCGCCCTGATCAACCACCCGCAGGTGCTGCTCCTCGACGAGCCGCTCGGCGCCCTCGACCTCAAGCTCCGCCGCCAGATGCAGCTGGAGCTCAAGCGGATCCAGACCGAGGTCGGCATCACCTTCGTCCACGTCACCCACGACCAGGAGGAGGCCATGACCATGGCCGACACCATCGCGGTGATGAACGGCGGCCGGGTCGAACAGCTCGGCGCACCCGCCGAGCTCTACGAGAACCCCGCCACCACCTTCGTGGCCAACTTCCTCGGCCAGTCCAACCTGCTGCCCGCCGACGTCACCGGCAGCGCCGGCGAGGACCTGCTGCTCACCGCCGCCGGTACCCGGCTCACCGTGCTCCGGGCCCGTTGTGCCGCCGAGGCCAAGCGGGTCCACCTCGGGGTACGGCCGGAGAAGATCACCATCGAGCACGGTTCCGCCGAGGTCGCCGACGGGCGCAACCGCCTGGTCGGCACCGTCGTCGACTCCAGCTTCATCGGCGTCTCCACCCAGTACCTGGTGCGCACGGACGGCGGCCAGGAGGTCACCGTCTTCGAGCAGAACATGGAGCGCGACGCCCGGATCGTCCCCGGGGCCCCGGTCGTCCTGCACTGGAACCCGGCGCACTCCTTCGCCCTGGACGCCGCCCAGGCGATCGACGCGGGCACCGGGGAGGCGGCGGCATGACCACCACCATCCCGGCGGCCCCCGCGGAGGCCATACCCCCCGACGGCGCCCGCCCCCCTGGTCCCGGACCGCGCCCCCGGCGACGGCTCACCCCGTACTGGCTGCTGCTGCCCGGCATCGCCTGGCTGGTCGTCTTCTTCGCGGTGCCGATGGTGTACCAGGCGTCCACCTCGCTCCAGACCGGCTCGCTGGAGGACGGCTTCCGGGTCACCTGGCACGTCGCGACGTACTGGGACGCCCTGGTCGAGTACCGGTGGCACTTCGTCCGGTCGTTCGGCTACGCCGCCACCGCGACCGTGCTCTGCCTGGCCATCGGCTACCCGCTCGCCTACACCATCGCGTTCAAGGCGGGCCGGCGCTGGCGCAACGTCATCCTGATCCTGGTGATCGCGCCGTTCTTCACCAGCTTCCTGATCCGCACGCTGGCCTGGAAGACCATCCTCTCGGACAGCGGCCCGGTGGTCGGCGCGCTCGACGCGCTGCACGTCCTCGACGTCACCGGCGCGCTCGGCCTCACCTCCGGCGACCGGGTGCTCGCCACCCCGCTCGCCGTGGTCTGCGGCCTCACCTACAACTTCCTGCCGTTCATGATCCTGCCGCTGTACACCTCGCTGGAGCGGATCGACCCGCGCCTGCACGAGGCCGCCGGCGACCTCTACGCCCGCCCGTTCACGACCTTCCGCAAGGTGACCTTCCCGATCTCGCTGCCCGGCGTCGTCGCGGGCACCCTGCTCACCTTCATCCCGGCGTCCGGCGACTACATCAACGCGCAGCTGCTGGGCTCGCCGAGCGAGCAGATGGTCGGCAACGGCATCCAGAAGCAGTTCCTGAACGTGCTCGACTACCCCACGGCAGCCGCGTTGAGCTTCATCCTGATGGCCCTGATCCTGGGCGTGGTGACGGTCTACATGCGCAAGGCCGGGACGGAGGAACTGGTCTGATGTCCAGAGTGATCACATGGATCCGCCGCAACCTGGTGGTGCTCGCCGGCCTGCTGGCCCTCGCCTACCTGGTGCTCCCCAACCTGGTCGTGCTCGCCTTCTCGTTCAACAAGCCGGTCGGCAAGTTCAACTACGAGTGGAACGAGTTCTCCACCGACGCCTGGACCGACCCCTGCGGCGTGGCCGAGATGTGCAGTTCGCTGTCGCTCAGCCTCCAGGTCGCGGTGGCCGCCACCGTCGGCGCCACCGTGCTCGGCACCATGGTCGCCTTCGCACTGGCCCGCTACCGGTTCCGCGGCAAGGGCGCCACCAGCGCCATGATCTTCCTGCCGATGGCCATGCCGGAGGTGGTGATGGCCGCCTCGCTCGGCACGCTCTTCCTCAACATGCGCATCCCGTTCGGCTTCACCACCATCCTCATCGCGCACATCATGTTCTGCCTCAGCTTCGTGGTGACGGCGGTCAAGGCCCGTGTGATGAGCATGGACCCGCGGCTCGAACAGGCCGCCCAGGACCTCTACGCGACCCCCGTCCAGACCTTCCTGAGGGTCACCCTGCCGCTCGCCGCCCCCGGCATCGCGGCGGGCGCGCTGCTCAGCTTCGCGCTCTCCTTCGACGACTTCATCATCACCCAGTTCAACTCGGGACCGACCACGGTCACCTTCCCGATGTTCGTCTGGGGCGCCTCGCAGCGCGGCATCCCGGTCCAGGTGAACGTCATCGGCACCGCGATGTTCGCCGCCGCGGTCGTGCTCACGGTGGCCGGCCAGTGGCTCGGCAACCGTCGCAAGGCCGCCGCCTGACCAACCCTCCGTACCGTTCTACGTGCAGAAAGTGGCTGATAATGCATGGACTCCGCCCGCGCGCTCGCTGACGCCAGGCCCACCCCCTTCTGGCTGGAGGACCCCGGCCGCCCCCCGGCCCTGCCGGCCCTGGCCGGTCCCACCACCTGCGACCTCCTGGTCGTCGGCGGAGGCTACTCCGGCCTGTGGACGGCCCTGATCGCCAAGGAACGCGACCCCTCGCTGGACGTCGTCCTGGTCGAGGGGCAGGAAATCGGGTGGGCCGCGTCCGGGCGCAACGGCGGGTTCTGCGCCGCCAGCCTCACCCACGGCTTCGGCAACGGCCTGCAGCGCTGGCCCGCCGAACTCGGCCGGCTGGAACGCCTCGGCGCCGCCAACCTGGACGGCATCGAGGCGACCCTGGAGCGGTACGGCATCGACGCCGAGTGGGAGCGGACCGGCGAGATCGACATCGCCACCCAGCCCCACCAGCTCGACGAACTCCACGAGCTCGCCGAGGCCGTCGCCGAGTACGGCCTCGACCTCACCGTGCTCGACGCCGACGCGCTGCGGGCCGAGGTCGACTCGCCGACCTTCCTCGGCGGCGTCTGGGACCGGGACGGCGTGGCCATGGTCCATCCCGCCAAGCTGGCCTGGGGCCTCCGGGCCGCGTGCCTCGCCCAGGGGGTGCGGATCTTCGAGCACACCCCCGCGCTCGACCTGAACGACGACGGCGCCGGTATGAGCGTCCGGACCCCGCACGGCCGGGTGTTCGCGGGCAAGGTCGCCCTCGGCACCAACGCCTTCCCGTCCCTGCTCCGGCGCGTCCGTCCGTACATCGTCCCCGTGTACGACTACGCCCTGATGACCGAGCCGCTCACCGACGAGCAGCTCGCCGCCATCGGCTGGCGCGGCCGGCAGGGCCTCAGCGACAGCGCGAACAAGTTCCACTACTTCCGGCTCAGCGCCGACAACCGGATCCTCTGGGGCGGCTACGACGCCGTCTACCACTTCGGCGGACACCTGCGCCGGGAGTACGACCAGCGGCCGCAGACCTTCGACACCCTGGCGCAGAACTTCGCCCGCTGCTTCCCCCAGCTGGACGGCGTCCGCTTCACCAACGCCTGGGGCGGTGCCATCGACACCTGCAGCCGGTTCTCGGCGTTCTACGACACCGCCCACCGCGGCCGGGTCGCGTACGCCGCCGGGTACACCGGCCTCGGCGTCGGCGCCACCCGCTTCGGCGCCGAGGTGATGCTCGACCTGCTGTCGGGGGAGCGCACCGAACGCACCGACCTGGAGATGGTCCGCCGCAAGCCGCTGCCCTTCCCGCCCGAGCCGGTCCGCTGGGCGGGCATCGAGATCACCACGCGGTCGCTGGAGCGCGCCGACCGCCTCGGCGGCCGGCGCAACCTCTGGCTGCGCGCCCTCGACCGGATGGGGCTCGGCTTCGACAGCTGACCGGTAGCCGGTAGCCGACGGCCGCGGCCGTCGGGTCGCCCAGGTGTGACCCGGGCGACCCTTGGACCTGTGTAAGAGAGACCCGCCGTCCGCCTCTCGTTGGTGACGGCGGGTCTCACTGTCCCCCGCCGTGTCTCGGACAGCACCGACGCGAAGAAGCGGGGACCACACATGGAACACACCGGACTGCACTGGCTGGCCCAGGCGGCACCGGACCCGGAGGCCTTCCGGGAACAGTGGGAACGCACCGGCTTCGGCCTGATGCTGCTCCCCGCCGGGCGTCGCTGGGACCTTCTCTCGGTGCCCGGCCGGCTCGGCCGGCCCGCCGTGGACCTGCTCGGCGCCCGGTCCTGCGGACCGGTCCTGGCCGACTTCGGGGACGAGCACATCGGGTTCCTGGTCCCCGTCGGCACAGCCGCCCGGTGGGTCGGCACCGGCGTGCGCTGCGCGGGCGAGGGGACCTGGATCGTCGTGCCGCACCCCGGCCGGCGCAGCCGGGGCGTCCGCTGGCTGGTCCCGCCCGACGGCACCGGACGGCTCAACGACCCGGTCGTCCTGGAGCTCGTCCTCCACGAGGCCGCCGCGGGGCTCAGCGACGGGTGAACCGCCGGGCCGTCCCCGGGCCGTCTCCGGGCCGTCCCTGGCCGTCCCCGGCCGTCCCCCTGCCGGACGGGCTCGGCGGCCCGGCAGCCACCCGCCCGGAACGGTGCGGGGGAGCGGCGCACGGGATGGCGCGGCGCGCCAGACTGGAGGGGTGACCACTGCCCCGGACGCCGTCGACCCGTCCCTCCGCCCGGACCCGGCCCAGCTGCGTCTCGCCGAACTGGCCAGGCCCGTCTGCGACCGGACCGGACTCGCCCTCGCCGGTGGGCACGCCCTGCGGCCCCACGGCGTTCCGGCCTGCCCCCAGGACGGGCTCACCCTGGTGGCCGACGGCACCACCGACCTGCCGCAGGCCGCCGCCGAGCTGGCCGCCACCTACCGGGCGGCCGGCGGCGGGGTCGCCGAGCGGCCGGGCACGCCGCGCATGGAACAGCTCTCCGTCCGGCTCACCCTCGGTGGGAGGTCGCACGCCGTCGAACTGCGGAAGGAACCGCTCGGCCACCGGCCGGTCCGGGTCGGCCTGGGCGGGCCCGAGGCCCCGCTGGCGGTGACGGCCGTCGCGCTGGAGGACGCTGCGGCGCTCACCACGGCGCTGCTCGCCGACCGGGCCCTGCCCCGTGACCTCATCGACGTGCACGCGCTGACCGCCTGGTACCGGGAGGGCGAGCTCCTCGCGCTGGCCACCGCGCTCGATGCCGACTTCCAGCCCGCGGTGCTCGCCGACCGGCTGGAGACCCTGGCCGAGGCCGCCGACGGCCGGTTCCGGGCCCGGGGCTGTCCCGCGGAGGAGGTCGACGCGCTGAAGCGGTGGGCGCTCGCGTGGGCACAGGACCTGAGGCTCGACCTGCTGGAGACCCAGGAGGCGGCCGACGGCCTGCACGACCCGTACCTGGAGGACGAGGAGGAGGCGTGACCTCTCCCGCCCTGCGCCCTCCGTCGTCCGCCCCGCGCCCCCTCCTCCCGGCCCTCGGGAGCCACTCCGGCCTGCTCTCCGGGCGCCCGCCCGACGACCTGTAAGGCTGAACCGTCGATACCCGTCAGCCTGTTCGTTGAGCCCGTCGGCGAGGGCGACCAGACTGGGTGCCGAGCGCGGTAGCCCCGTGACCCCGTCGCCCGGCCACCGCGCGGGCGGCGTCACACAAGGGACCGGTGGCTTGATGCCGCCCGGGACTTCGGAGGCAGACGGACCTTGAGCAAGCACATCACCCACTGGATCGGCGGCCGGCCGGTCGCCACCGCCGGTGCCGCGCCCCGTCGCGGTGACATCTTCGACCCGGCCACCGGCCAGGTCACGGGCCACGTCGACTTCGCGGAGACCGCCGAGGTCGACCAGGCGGTGGCCGCCGCCGCCTCGGCGTTCACCGAGTGGCGCACCGCGTCGATCGCCAAGCGCACCTCCGTGCTCTTCGCCTTCCGCGAGCTGCTCAACGCCCGCCGGGACGAGCTGGCGTCGATCATCGTCGCCGAGCACGGCAAGGTGCACTCCGACGCGCTCGGCGAGATCGCCCGCGGTCTGGACGTCGTCGAGTACGCCTGCGGCATCCCGCAGCTGCTCAAGGGCGGCTTCACCGAGCAGGCCTCCACCGGTATCGACGTCTACTCGATCCGCCAGCCCCTCGGCCCCGTCGCGATCATCTCGCCGTTCAACTTCCCGGCCATGGTGCCGATGTGGTTCTTCCCGATCGCGGTGGCCGCGGGTAACACCGTCGTCCTCAAGCCCTCCGAGAAGGACCCGTCCGCCGCCAACTTCCTGGCCGGGCTGTGGAAGGAGGCCGGCCTGCCGGACGGCGTCTTCAACGTCGTGCACGGTGACAAGGTGGCCGTCGACCGCCTGCTGGAGCACCCGGACATCAAGTCGGTCAGCTTCGTGGGCTCCACCCCCATCGCCCGGTACGTGTACGAGACCGGCACCCGCTACGGCAAGCGCGTCCAGGCGCTCGGCGGCGCCAAGAACCACATGCTGGTCCTGCCCGACGCCGACCTCGACCTGAGCGCCGACGCCGCCGTCAACGCCGGCTTCGGTGCGGCCGGCGAGCGCTGCATGGCGGTCTCCGTCCTGGTCGCGGTCGATCCGGTCGGCGACGAGCTGGTCGAGAAGATCAAGCAGCGGATCGCCACCCTCACGGTCGGCCCGGGCTGCAACGGCGAGTCCGAGATGGGCCCGCTGGTCACCGGCCAGCACCGGGACAAGGTCACGTCCTACGTCGAGTCCGGTCTCGCGGACGGCGCCCAGCTCGCGGTCGACGGCCGCAAGCACCCGGTCACGGTCGAGGACCGTCACGGCGCGCCCACGGCGGACGGCTTCTGGCTGGGCCCGACGCTGTTCGACCACGTGAAGCCCGGCATGTCCGTCTACACCGACGAGATCTTCGGCCCGGTGCTCTCGGTGGTGCGGGTCGCCTCCTACCAGGAGGGTCTGGCGCTCATCAACGACAACCCCTACGGCAACGGCACCGCCATCTTCACCAACGACGGTGGCGCCGCCCGGCGCTTCCAGTACGAGGTGGAGGTCGGCATGGTCGGTATCAATGTGCCGATCCCGGTTCCGGTCGCCTACTACTCCTTCGGCGGTTGGAAGGCCTCGCTGTTCGGCGATGCCCACGCCTACGGCGCGGACGGCGTTCACTTCTTCACCCGCGGCAAGGCCGTCACCCAGCGCTGGCTCGACCCCTCGCACGGCGGCATCAACCTCGGCTTCCCGACCAACAGCTGAGCCTCCCGACGGCGGGTTCCCCCGTCCGTCGCCGGGCCCCGCAGGCCGGTCCGCTCCCCGGCGGACCGGCCTGCGGGCTTTCCGCGGCCGGCGCCGCCCGGGAGGGTTTGCACCTCCACCCCATCGGGCGTAGTGTTCTCTAGTCGCTCGGCAGGGAGCACCGGACACGCATCAGCGCGGACGGTCCCGGGGCGGCCAATCCTCTGAAACACCACTTCCCGTGCGGATCGTGTCGCGTCATGCCTTTCGGCTTTCACGGCGCAGGTCTTATTCGGTGTGCTCATTTCAGGGGATTGCGGCCGGATTCGCTTTTCGGAGCGGGGGTCGGCTAGAGTTTGAAACGTCGGACGGGGCGTCAAGCCGCAGAAGGCGCCAGCGAGTTGGACGAAGGAAGCGCCGGAAGCGGAGCGGAAAGCGTCTGATAAGCTGAAAGTACGAAAGCGAGTCAGGTGAGTGAAACTCCGGAAAACGGAGCGGAAAACGTCTGGTAAGCTGGAAACACGAAAGAACGAAGCGCCCGGAGGGCCGGTGTGAAAGCCGCCTGAAGGA
>NZ_JBHXKE010000184.1:0-20124 GCF_042722765.1 Kitasatospora sp. NPDC058406 | reverse complement strand
CCGCCCGCCCGTCGCCGGCCCGCCCCCCCCCCCCCCCCCCCCCCCCCCGCCCCCGCCCCCGCAGTCAGGAGAAGTACCGTGCCCGCCAAACCGCTGCCCGACCTGGTCGACTTCGCCCGGAGGAACTCCCCCTTCTACGCGGAGCTGTACCGCGGTCTGCCGGACCGCATCGAGCACCTCACGCAGCTCCCCGTCATCGAGCAGACCGCCTTCTGGGCCGCCAACTCGTGGCCGGAGAACCGTCTGCTGACCGGTCCGCTGCTCGATGCGGGCGTCTACAAGACCGGCGGCACCACCGGCGTCCCCAAGTTCTCGCCCTGGTCGCGCACCGAGCACGCCGACTCCGTCACCGCCTTCGGCGCGGGCCTGGTCCAGGCCGGCCTCAAGCCCGGCCACCGGGTCGCCAACCTGTTCTGGGCCGGCGAGCTCTACGGCGGCTTCCTCTACATCGAGAACGCCCTGCACCACGCCCCGGTGGACAACGTCCGGCTGCCCGTCGGCGCCGCACCGGACGCGTACGTGGCCGGACTGATCGAGGACTTCGGCGTCGACGTGCTGGCGGGCGAGCCGATGAAGCTCAGCTCGGTCGCCGAGTACCTGGTGAAGCACGGACAGGTCGCCGAGCGCGTCGAACTACTGCTCTTCGGCGGCGACCTGCTCTTCGCCGACCTGCGGCCGATCCTGTCCCGGGCCTTCCCCAAGGCGGCCGTCGCCTCGATCGGCTACGCCTCGGTGGACGCCGGGCTGGTCGGCGCGCCGGTGCCGGGCGACGACGTCCGGGTGCACGAGGCGTTCCCGAACCGCACGGTCGTCGAGCTGGTCGACGACGTGACCGGCGAGCCGATCACCGCCCCGGGGGTGCCCGGCCGGGTGGTGGTCACCAACCTGTTCCGCACCCTGATGCCGATCCTGCGCTACCCCACCGGTGACCGTGCCGAGTGGGTCGACCCGGAGCGCGGACGGTTCCGGCTGGTCGGCCGGTCGGTCGAGGGCGCCCGGATCGGCACCGTCGCGATGCCGACCGAGGAGATCCGCGCGGTGCTGGTCGCCGCCGACCCGGACCAGGTGATCTCCGGCATCCAGCTGGTGCAGCGCCGGTGGGACGGCAGGGACGGCCTGATCCTCCGGCTCGGCTACACCGAGGAGCTCCCCCCGGCCGAGCTGAGCGAGCGGCTCATCGGCGCCGTGTACGCGGCCCGCCCGCTCTACCCGCACGACGTGGCGGACGGCGCGATCCACCACCTCACCGTCGAGTGGGTGCCGCGTGCCGAGTTGGTCACCAACCCGCGCACCGGCAAGCTCCAGCAGGTGGTGGACGAGCGCCCGCCCGCCTGACGCCCGGCCGGACCGGCCGGGCGGTCCCCCCGCCCGGTCGGCCCGTGCGCCGCCGGCCCGTGCGCCGTCAGCCCGTCAGCGGCTTCCCGGCCAGCATCACGCTCTGGCCGCGGAACTCCGCGACGGTCTTCCCGGCCGCGGTCCGCACCGTCACGTCGTAGACGCCGGTGCGCCCGGACCGGGCCCGTTCGAGCGCCTCGGCGACCAGCTCGTCGCCGACCGCGGCCGGCGCCAGGAAGGTCACCTGCGCGGCCTGCGCCACCGTCACCGGTCCGTAGCTGTTGCAGGCGTAGGAGAACGCCGCGTCGGCGAGCAGGAAGAGGTAGCCGCCGTGGGCGGTCCCGTGGCCGTTGACCATGGCCGGGGCCACCGTCATCCGCATCAGCGCCCGCCCGGTGGCCACCTCGTCCAGCGTGATGCCCAGCGACCGGCAGGTCAGGTCCCGCTCGTACAGCGCGGCCATCCGGGAGTTCAGTCCGACGGATCCCGCCGCCACCGCAGTCTCCGCACCCATGACATCCTGCCTTCCCCCCGGGCGAGCCCGAAGCGGTCGGTGTGCCGCGCAGCCACGTGGCAGCCCTCGTGACGCGCACCCGGCACACACCCGGCACACACCCGGCCACCGCATTACACCGAGGCCCGCGACGGGCTGTCAACGGTCCGCCGGATGAACGGAATCCACGTCAGAGCAGACGCTTGATGTCCCCGCGCGCCCGGTAGAACGCGCCGTTGCCCGACTCCAGCACCTCGGCCACCAGGTAGCGCGCGCCCGGCACCCGGATGTCCTTCGGGAACTGCACCCGGCGGCTCGGGTCGAAGCCCGCCGAGACCACCCGCACCCGCAGCCGGACACCGTCCTGCACGCACTCCACCTCGACGCCGCCGGCCGCGCCCGCCGATCCGGCGGTCACCGCCTCGATCTCGGCCCCGGCCACCGCGGCCGTCCAGCCGTCGCCGTCCACCTCGGCGGCCTGCGGCAGCCGGCCCTCCTCCGCCTCGCGCACCGCCGTCTCGCTCGCGTCCAGGCAGACCAGCGAGCCGTCCGTGGTCACCAGGTACAGCCGGCCGTCGCGGTACTGCATGCTGTACGCCGAACCGCAGCCGGTGCCCAGCTTCCACAGCCGGGTGCCGTCGGCCGCGAAGCAGTACACCGAGGAGTGGTTGTCCCCCGCGAAGACGTACCGGCCGTCGGGCGAGGCGGCGCAGGAGAACACGGCCGCGTCGCAGCGGTAGCGGGCGACCTCGGAGCCGTCCGCCTTCCGCAGCCGGTGGACCGAGCCGCGCGAC
Organism: Kitasatospora sp. NPDC058406; assembly: GCF_042722765.1. Lineage (NCBI taxonomy): Bacteria > Bacillati > Actinomycetota > Actinomycetes > Kitasatosporales > Streptomycetaceae > Kitasatospora > Kitasatospora sp. NPDC058406. The sequence goes on along the minus strand of NZ_JBHXKE010000184.1, from coordinate 17,502 downwards.
GTCCCGGCGAACACCTCGTCCGGCTCCTGCCAGCCGAACAGCACGGCGCCGTCGGTGCGGGCGTGCCAGACCGGCTCGCCGCCGCGCGCCGCGTACCGGGCCACCCCGCGCGAGTGCCCGTGGTAGACGCCGTCCGCGTCGCAGCGCACCATCCAGCCGTCGGTGCCCTCGGCCTTGCGCCGCCACTGGAACTCGTCCTCGTGGTCGACGGTGGTGATCCCGCCGCGCGCGTCGGCCACGCCGAGCACGCCGTCGTGGATGTCCAGCCAGTAGATGTCGACGTCCTCGGCTATCTCGTACGCCACCCGCGGCACCTTGCCGCCGAGGTCGTACACCTTGCCGTCGTCGCAGCCCGCGTAGATCCACCAGTCGTCCGCCACGATGCACTTGACCCCGTCGGGCAGCCCGTAGCGGCCGGTCACCCGGCCGTCGTGGGTCAGCGTGTAGACGTCGCCGCGCTCGTTGCCCACCCAGGCGTGCTCCTCGCCGACGAAGATGCCGAACGCGGCCGCGCCGGAGCGGAACCGCCACAGCACCGGCGCCTGAGTGGCCGTCGAGCGGGAGCTGACGATCGCCCGCCGCGTCACCGCCCGGGCCTGGCGCACCCCGCGCACCGCCGGGGCGTAGCCCTTGCGGACCTTCTCCCCGATCTTCTTGGCGGCGGCCGCCGCGGCCTTCTCCGGCGACGCGTAGGCGGTGGTCTTGGTCTGGCCGCCCTCGCCGATCCGGCCGTAGGTGACGGTCACGTCCACCCCCGCGACCCGGACCTCGTAGAACTTGTGGGCGCTGCCGGTGTCCTCGGACAGCTCCAGGTAGGTCGACTGCTCGGCGGCGGTGGCTGGCATGGCGTGGGCCCCTTCCGGGCGCGGTGTGGCGCGGTCCCGCGCGGTGTCGCGCGGTCGGTGCGGCGGCCTACGGCGGTCCGCCCCTCGACACCCCAGAACCTAGAGGACGCCTCCGACAGCCCGACCGGAGGGGCCGGTCTTCCTGCCCGAACGGACCTTCCGTTCCGTACACGGATCTGACAGCATCGTCCGCTATCCGGTGGTCCGACACCGGAATCGGTGTGGCGTCCGTGCACGGGAGCGGGGCGTACGGGGGCAGGAGACGCGGGATGCAAGGCCAGACCCTCGAACCGGTCCGCGTCGAGCACCGGCCCGCGCCGTGGGTCCGCACCCGGCTGCGGTCCGCACGGTCCACGGCCGTCCTCAACGCCGTCCTGGTCCTCGCCGCCGTGTTCCTCACCGCGGCGCTGCCCCGGGCCGTGGACCTCGGCGCGGACGCGGCCCTGCGCGACTTCCTGCACTCCCGCAACGCGAGCGGGACCAGCCTGTACACCACCTCCGAGATCCGGGACGGCGACGACACCGCCGCCCTGGCCGCCGTCGCCGCCGACCTCGCCTCCCGGACCGGCGGAGAGTTCCGCATCGCCGACAGCGGCCCGGTCTACGGCGTGTTCGGCGCCAAGCCCACGCCCCTCGGCAACCCGGGCCTCGCCCGCCCCGACGGCCTCTCGCCGTCGCTGCGGCTGCTCAACCTGGCGAAGATCGCCGAGCACGCCACCCTGGTCGCCGGCCGGTGGCCGACCGGCGCCCCGCGCGATCGGCCGCTGCCGATCGCGGTCTCGGCGCACTCCGCCGAGAAGCTGAGCATCCACCTGGGCGACGTGCTCACCGAGGAGTTCGGCAACCCCGCGCCGGAGCTGGGGGTCGAGGTCGTCGGTTTCTACTCCGCCCACGACGAGGCCGACCCGTACTGGACCGACCTCGGCTGCGTGAACCGCGGCTGCCTGGAACTCCCCCTCACCAACGAGAAGCTGCGCGCCTGGCAGACCACCGGCGTCGTCGGCGACGAGTCGCTGACCCGGCTCGTCGAGTGGGCCCGGGGCGGGCACGCCTTCTGGCGGCAGCCGGTCGACCCGGACTCGCTGCGCGTGGACCGGCTCCCCCGGGCCGAGACCGAGATCAACTCCTACCTGACCGGCCCGACCGCCGCCGGCCTGATGACCACCACCGGCCGGCCCGACCTGCGCACCGTCTCCCTGCTGCCGCAGCTGTTCACCCTGGCCACCGAACGCCGGGAGGCCGCCGCCCCGCTGGCGGCGATCGGACCGGCCGGGCTCGCCGGGGTCGTCGCGGTGGTGCTCCTCCTGGCCGCCGCACTGGCCGCCGACCGGCGCACCGCGGAGATCCGGCTGCTCCGGGCCCGCGGCGGCTCGCAGGGCGGCGTGCTGCGCCGGCTGCTCGGCGAGGGCGCCGTGACGGTGCTCCCCGCCGCCGGCCTGGGCCTGGCGCTCGCCCTCCTGCTGCTGCCGACCCCGCGCTGGGGCGCCTCCGTGCTGGCCGGCACGGCCGTGGCGCTGGTCTCCCTGGTCGCCTTCCCGCTGCGCGCCGCGATGCTGCTCTCCGGCCCCCGCCCGACCGACGGCCGGCGCCGGCTGGTCGGCGAACTCGCCGTACTGGCCGTCACGGTGGCGGCCGTGGCCGAGGTCAGGCGGCGCGGCGTCACCCCGGCCGGCAGCGGCCTCGATCCGCTGGTGGTCACCACCCCGCTGCTGATCGCGCTCGCCGCCGGTCTGCTGATCGCGCGCATCCAGCCGCTGCTGGTCGGCTCGCTGGCCCGGCTGGTCGGACGGCGGCGCGGCGTCGTCGGCTTCCTCGGCCTGGCCCGCGCCGCGCGCGGCACCGGCGACCGCCCGCGCCCCACCGTCCTCCCGGTGTTCGCCCTGCTGCTCGCCGTCACCACGGCCGGCTTCGGGGCCGACATGATCGACGCGGTCGACTCCGGCCGGGTGCGCAGCTCGCGCGTCGCCGTCGGCGGCGACGTCATGCTGAGCGGACCGACCGGCGTCACCCTGCCGGACTCCTTCACCGCCGCCGCCGGCGCCCTGCCCGGGGTCACGGCCGCCACCGCCGTCTTCCTGGAGACCGACGCCGTCGTGCTCCGGCCCGGCGACCGCCCGCTCACGATCACCGCCGTGGTGGTCGACCCGGTCGCCTACGCCGCCATCTCGCGCTCGCTCGGCCGGGGCGTCTTCGACCCGGAGAGGCTCGGCGGCGCCGCGGCGGCGGCCCCCGCGGGCGGGGTCCCCGAGCCGTCCGGCCCACCGGACACCCCCGTCCCCGCGCTGTACTCCGCCGGCCTGGTCGCCGCGCTCGGCGGCGACGCCGACGCCCGCCGGCTCCGCTTCGGCAGCAACGGCGAGATCTCCGCCGCCCGGACCGCCACCGTCGACGCCACCCCCGCGCTGCGCGACTCGACCCGCCCGTTCGTGGTGCTCCCGGCCGGACCCGCCGTCGCCCTGCTGCCCGAACTCGCCCGCCGCACCTACTGGTACGCCGTCGGCGACATCGACGCGGACGCCGTGCGGCGGCTGGCGCACCAGCTGCCGGTGACCGAGATCGTCGCCGACACGGCGAGGCTCACCGGCATCCGGCCCGCCGGACCGAACGCCGACTCCCTCCCCGAGGGGTACCTGATGTACACCAGTGAGGAGTTCGTCGCCGAGCTCACCACCGACCCCCTCCAGCACGCCGCCTCGCGGATCTTCCGGGCCGCCACGGCCGGCGCCGGGGCGTTCGCCCTGCTCGCCGTGCTGCTCACCCTGCTCCGGGCCGCCCCCGACCGCGCCGCGTCGCTGGCCCGGCTGCGCACCATGGGCCTGCGTCCCCGGCAGGGGCTGGCCCTCATCCTCACCGAGACGCTGCCCCAGACGCTGCTCGCCGCGGCCGGCGGCGCACTGGCGGCGCTGACCGCCGTCGCCGTGCTCGGGCCGGTCTTCGACCTCTCCGCCCTGCTCGGCACCCGCGTGCCGCCGGGCCTGCCGGTGAGCGGCTGGGCCGTGGTGCCGCCGACGCTCGGCCTCGCCGCGCTGGTCGCGGCCGGGGTCCTCGCCGAGGCCCTGGTCGCCGGGCGCCGCCAGATCGCCACCGAGCTGCGGGTCGGCGACGGCAACTGACGGGCGGGGCGGTCGGGCGAGCGGGGGCGAGCGGTCGGGGTGAGCGGGCGGTCGGTCGGTGGCCGCGGCGGGCTACGGCACCGGGCCGTCCGGCGCGGCGGCGACCGCGGCCAGGTAGGCCGCCGTCAGTTCGGGCGAGGCCAGCCACGCGGCGTGGTCGACGGGATCGGCGTAGGTGTCGGCGAGCCTGCGGGCCACCGGCTCGTACGCGGCGGCGGCCCCGAACACCGCCTGGAGGTGGTCGGGCATGGTCAGCATCGCCGTGGTGAAGTCGACCGTGTGGCGGGCGTGCCGGTGCCAGAAGTCCTCGAAGGTGGCGTGCATCCACTCCGGTGTGAACGCAGCCCCGCCCCGCCCGGTGATCGCCGCCAGGTAGGCGTCGGCCGCCCGGGCCGCACTGTTCGCGCCCTGGCCGGTGATCGGGTCGTTCACCACCAGCACGTCGCCGATGCCGAGCACGGCCACCCCGTCGGCGCCGCCGCCCGTGGCGCCGTCCAGGTGCGCGACCGGACGCCGCACCGCCGGGGTGAGCGCCCCGTACAGGGCCGCCCCGGCGTCGGTGGGCTCGGCGGCCGACCAGAGGTCCGCCTCCCACGGCAGGTACGTGCGCAGCAACTCCCTGATCCGGAGCAGCTGTTCGGCCGGTTCCGGGCGGTCGGCGAAGCAGTCGAACGGGCTGCCGGGGACGGCCTCCCAGAGCAGGATGTCGCACGGGCCCGACAGGGTCAGCGCCGGCTGGAGGTACAGCTCCCCGACGCCGGGGACGGCGTGCATCCGCGCCCTCGGCCCGGCCGACGGATCGGGTGTGCCGACCCCGTGCGCGTACAGCGCGGCCAGCGTGCGCTGCGGCGCGTCGAACGGCGAGCGGGCGGTGTCCGGCGCGAAGATCCCGGACAGTCCGCCCCGGCCGACGGCGACGACCGTCAGCTCGTGCGCCTCGGCCACCCGCCGCAGACCGGGCCGGTCCAGGCTCCGGTACTCGACCCGGCCGCCGCGCTCGGCGACCAGCTCCAGCCAGCGCGCCATCTTCAGCCGCTGGTCGACCGACTGCGCGGGCTCGGTCAGCGTCATGGTGAACTCCAGGGCGCGAACGCCCGGTTCGGGCACCAGTACGGCGTCCACGCTCCGGACGGCCGGGGCCGCTCCGGCCCACAGGTCCAGTCCGGCCGCCCGTTCGATCCGCAGCGCCGGACCGAACATCGCCTGCGTCGAGAGCACCGGACCGCCGCGCAGCTGCCCGGGCGTCCGGGCCGACACCACCGTAACCTCGTACCCGCCCGCCGCGAGCAGGCCCAGCGCGAGCTGGAGGCCCGCCTGACCCGCTCCGGCGATCGCGATCCGGCGCATGGCGTCCTCCGGTCCTCGATGTCCGCCGCGTGACGTCCACACTACGTCAACTCGTTCTCCCGAGAACCGGGATGACCGCTCCGTGTCAATCCTGCGCACACCGCCGCACACCGCGCCGCGCCCGCGCCGGTGATCAGTACGCTGGCGGGACCGGGCGCGCCGAGCGGGCGCGCACGGACACCGGACCGGGCAACCGGTCCCCGTCGACGACGAGGGAGGCCCGGCGGATGACTCGGGTGGTGGTGGTGAGCGGCGGAGGCACCGGGATCGGGTACGCCGTCGCGGGGGCCTTCGCGGGCGACGGCGAGCAGGTGGTCCTGGTCGGACGGCGCACCGAGGTGCTCGACCGGGCCGTCGACCGGCTGCGCGCCGCACATCCCGGTGCACCGGTGCCGGTCGGGCTGACGGCCGACCTGTCCGACCCGGACGGGGCCGGGCGGGTGGCGCGGAGCATCGGCGAGCGGTGGGAGCGGGTCGACGTGCTGGTCAACGCCGCGGGGGGCAACGCGGCTCTGGGCTCACCGGCCGACCGGCCGGACGCTCTCGCCGGGGCGGCCCGGGAGTGGGAGGAGAACTTCCGCGCCAACACCCTCACCGCCGTCCTGCTCACCGAGGCGCTCAGGGAACGGCTCGCGGCACCCGGCGGCCGGGTCCTCCTGATCGGTTCGATCGCCGCGTACCGGGGATCCGGCTCGGGCTCCTACGGCGCCGCCAAGGCCGCCCTCCACCCGTACGCCTACGACCTGTCCGCCCAGTTGGGCCCCCAGGGCATCACGGTGAACGTGATCGCCCCCGGCTACGTCGCCGACACGGAGTTCTTCCGCGGCGAGCTCTCCGCCGAGCGCGAGACGACCCTGGTCGCCCAGGCCGACACCCGCCGGGCCGGGCGCCCGGCCGACGTCGCGGAGACCGCCCGCTGGCTGGCCGCGCCGTCCGCCGGCCATGTGACCGCCCAGATCATCCAGGTCAACGGCGGTGCCGAGCACGGCCGTTGACCTCGATCCAGCTCTCCGGCCCCGGCAGGGCCAGGCGGGCAGGACGGTACGGCCGGACCGGTCTGCGGTCGGTCCCCGGGTCCGGCCCCACACCGGACCCGGGGACCACCCCGGCCCGGTCCCACACGGGGCCGGGGTCCCGCCCGGAGGCCGGGCTCAGCCCGAACTCGCCCGCACGACGAGTTCGGTGGGCAGTTCGAGCCCGGCCCCGGTCACCTGTTCGCCCCGCACCTGGGCCAGGAGCAGCCCCACCAGCGCGGCCGCGATGCCGCGCAGCGGCAGCCGGACCGAGGTGAGCGGAGGATACAGGTGCCGGCCGAGCGGAGTGTCGTGGAAGCCGGTGACCGCGAGGTCGCGGCCGACCAGCAGGCCCTCGGCCCGGGCGGCCTCGTAGACGTCGAGGGCCGCCAGGTCGTTGTCGGCGGCGAGGGCGGTGGGCCGGTCCCGGCCCCGCAGCAGGGTGCGGAGCGACCCGGCCTCCGGCACCGGCACGACCTCCAGGCCGAGCCGGCGCGCCTCCCGGTGGAAGCCCGCACGGCGCGCCGCCAGCCACGGCAGCTCCGCCGGCGCCCCCGCCACGGACCCCGGACCCGCGTCCGGGCCCGCCTGCGGACGCGGGGACGACCCGGCCGCGTCGGCCGGCCCGTCGGCCGGCCCCCCGGGTGTCCGCACCACCGAGCCGACGAAGCCGACCCGCCGGTGGCCGCGCTCCGCGAGGTGGCGGGCGATCTCCGCCGTGGCCGCCGCGTTGTCGATGTCCACCCAGTGCTGGGGCAGCCCCGGCGCGGTGCGGCCGAAGGAGGCGAACGGGACGCCGACCCGGGCCGCGTGGGCGACCCGGGCGTCCTCGGGAAGCACGTCCGCGAGGACCAGCCCGTCCACCTGGCGGGCCGCCACCAGGTCGTCGATCGCGGCCCGGGTCCGCGCCTCCCCCGGTGCCGCGCGGACCAGCAGGACCCGGTGGCCCTCCGCGCCGGCCGCGTCCACCAGGGCTTCCAGGAAACCCGCCATCAGCGGGTTCGGGTCGAACGGGTCGTCCACCGGCGCGAGGTAGCCGATGGTGCGCCGTTCGCCGGTCCGCAGCGAGCGGGCCGACTGGTCCGGCCGGTAGCCGAACCGGTCGATGGCCGCGGTGACCCGGGCGAGCGTGTCCGGGTGGACGCGGTGCGGGGCGTTGAGCGCGTTGGAGACGGTCTGCCGGGACACGCCGGCCGCGCGGGCGACGTCCGCGATGGTGGTGGCGCGGCGCGCGGGGCGTGTTCCCTCGGTCATCGGTGCTCCGGTCGCTGGATCAGTGGTCGCCGTGCGGGTCCTGCGCCGGGCGGCGCAGCGTCAGCAGTCCGCCCCGGGGGACGACGACCGTGACCCCGCCCTCCACGAGGTCGACGGTCCCCTGGTGGACGGTCCGCCCGCGGGCGTCCTGGACGGTGGCCTCGGCCGTGCCCCGGCCGCCGACGAGGCGCACGTCGGGGTCGGCGTCGGCATTGGCGACCAGCAGGCTACGCCACGGACCGGCACCGGCGCCCGCGTCGACCGGCAGCGGCGCGTAGCGGGCGACGACGGTGGTGCCCGTCCCGGAGCCGGTCGCGGTGACCATCGGGTAGCCGAGGTCGGGCCGGGCCGGCCGCAGGTCGCCGAGCTGCAGGGTGCCGACGTGCTCGCGGACGACACCGAGCCAGAAGGCGAGGGCCTCCCGCTGGGCGGGCGTCTGGACGGCGAGGTCGACGGAGATCTGCGGGACGGCGAAGAGGACGTTGATGAGGTGGACGGCGAGCTGCTCGGGGGGCTCGGCGGGGTGCCACATCAGCATGTCGGCGTGGACGGCGAGCGGTCCGGCGATCAGCCGGGTGTCGATGGTGCGCTGGCGGTTCTCCTGCGGGCTGAGCGGGCAGTCGGTGGCCCGGATCATGGTGGCGTAGGGCCAGAGCCCGGGGCTGACGTACGGCTGGCGGTGCTCGATCATGCCCTCGGAGCAGGCCGCGTCGACCCGTCGGCGGATCTCGGCGAGCAGCAGGTGGAGGCCCTCGTCGACGGTCGTGCAGTCCGCCTCGGGTCCGGCGGCCGGCGGGTCCTGGACGCCGAACCAGTCGACGAAGTCGACCTTCAGCCCGTCCATCCCCCACTCCTCGACGGCGCGGGCGAGGCTGTCGGCGAGGTGCCGGCGGACCTTCGGGTAGCGGGGGTCCGCGACGACGGCACCCATGTGGTCGGCGCTGGTGAGCGCGTAGCCGGAGAGGGCGTCCCAGGCGGCGCTGTCCTTGCCGATGAACGGGAGCGCGTACCAGAGCAGGTAGCGGACGCCGAGGTCGTGGACGCGGCCGACGTGGGCGGCGGTGTCGGGCAGGGAGTGGGGTTCCCAGTCCCCGCAGTGGGCGTAGCCGCGGGTGCGGTCGGTGGTCATCCAGCCGTCGTCGACGATGATCGTGTCGAGGCCGAGTTCCTTGCCGAGGGCGGCCTGCCGTTCGACCGCCTCCGGGGTGATGTTCTGGTGCAGCGAGTACCAGGTGGAGTAGGCGGGGCGGCGGGCGACGTCGGGGACGTTCGCGGTCCGGCCGGACCACCACCAGCCGGCGATGGCGGCCAGGCAGCGGGCGTAGTGCCGGCCGGAGGTGTCGATCCGGACGGTCAGCCGGCCGGTGGCCTGGACCCAGTACCGGAACTCCCCGGTCTCCTCCACGACTCCGGCGCCGGCCAGGACGTCCTCCCGGTCGGCGGCGAAGGCGCAGACCGCGGTGTCACCGGTGCCGATCAGGGCGGCGACGGGGGCGCCACGGGAGAGGGTGACCCGGCGCGGGGCGCTCCAGGCGGCGGGCAGCCAGCCGGTGCCACGGGCCTCGGGGGTCCAGAAGGCGGTGGCGTCGACGCAGGGCGTGCGCCATTCGATCCGGACCTCGCCGAGGTCCTCGGCGGTGACCTCGATGACGCCCTCGTCCACCGTGCGGACGCTCGCCTCGCCGGTGACCAGCAGGTCGATGCCGTCGGCGGCCACCCGGCGGGGACGGGCGGTGGTGGCGGGGGCGTGCGGCTCCCAGATCTCCTCGTGGTCGGTCTTCTCGGTCGTCTCGGTCTGCTCGGTCTGCTCGCTCGTGGGCGGTTCCATGGTCAGCCTTTCGTGGCGCCGGCCAGCAGGCCGGAGATGAACTGCCGCTGAAGGGCCAGGAAGAGGACCATCATGGGCAGGGTGGACAGTGCGGTCCCGGCGAGGATCAGGCCGTAGTCGGTGTTGCTCTTCATGCCGTGGAGCGTCGCCAGGGCGACCGGCAGGGTGTGCATGTCGGAGCTGCGCAGGGCGATCAGCGGCCAGACGAAGCTGTTCCACGAACCGAGGAAGAGGAAGATGCCCAGCGCGGCCAGGACGGGGCGCATGACCGGGACGACCACCCCGAACAGCACCCGGAGTTCGCCCGCGCCGTCCACCCGGGCGGCGTCGAGGAGTTCGTCCGGCATGCCGGCCAGGGCCTGCCGCATCAGGAAGATCGCGAAGGGCACGCAGAGGCCGGGCAGGATGAGGGCCTGGTAGCTGTCCATCAGGCCGAACGACATCATCATCTTGAAGAGCGGAACCAGCAGCACCTGGTCCGGCACCACCAGGGTGGAGAGCAGGACGACGAACAGCACCGTCCGGCCGGGGAACCGGAACTTGGCGAAGGCGTAGCCGGCGAGCAGCGCGACCACGAGCGCGCCGAGGGTCTGCACACCGGCGACGAGCAGGGAGTTGAGGAGGACCCGGCCGAGGCCGATCTTCGCGTTCAGGTGCGAGAGGTTCTCGCCGAGGTGGGAGCCGGGCAGCAGCTTGGGCGGCCAGGAGAAGATGTCGGCGTCGCTGTGGGTGGCGGAGATCACCAGCCAGTAGAAGGGGGCGACGGACACTCCGGTGACGGCGGCCAGGAGGAGGGTCGTGGGCCAGCCGCGCATCCGGTCGCGGAGCCCCTTCCCCGATGCCGCCGGGGCCGGGGGCGCCACGCGGGTCGCTCGCGTCGTCAGGGTCATTCACGTTCTCCCATCAGGCGCATCTGGACCGCGCCGAGCACCGAGACGAGCAGGGTGAGCGCGTAGGCGATGGCGGAGGCGTAGCCGAAGTCGAAGTAGCGGAAGCCGTTGTCGTACAGGTACATGGAGACGGTGAGGGTGGCGTTGTCGGGGCCGCCGCGGGTGAGGACGTACGGCTCGTCGAACAATTGGAGGGTGCCGATGGTGGAGAGCACCACGGTGAACAGCAGGACGGGCCGCAGCGCCGGCACGGTGATCGAGAGGAACCGGCGCAGCGGGCCGGCGCCGTCCACCATGGCGGCCTCGTACAGCTCCTTCGGGATGCCCTGCAGGCCGGCCAGGTAGATGACGGCGTTGTAGCCGGTGTAGTGCCAGGTGAGGACCATGACGACGGCCATCCGGGCCCAGAAGCCGTCGCCGAGCCAGTCGACGCCGGACAGGCCGACGGCTTCGAGCAGGCTGTTGACGGCGCCGCGGTCGCTGTCGAGGAGGAAGGCGAACACCACACCGGTGGCGACCAGGCCCGTCACGGCCGGCATGAAGATGCCCAGCCGCCAGACGGTGCGGAAGCGGACGAGCGCCGCGTGGAGGGCGACCGAGAGCCCGAGCGCGAGCGCGAGCATCAACGGGACCTGCACGACGAGGATCCGGGCGGTGTTGCCCAGTGCCGTCCAGAACAGCGGGTCGTCCAGCAGCTTGCGGTAGTTGGCCAGCCCGGCGTTGCGGGTGTTCGCGCCGGAGCCGGTGGTCAGCGACAGCAGCAGCGAGGAGACGATCGGGTAGGCCTTGAACACCCCGAACGTGACCAGCGCGGGGGCGAGGAGCAGGTAGGGCAGGGCCCGGCGGCGGAGCATCGCGCGGCGCCGGGAGGGCGGCGGCGCCGTGGCCCGGGGCGGGGCGGCGGGGCGGAGGGCGGTCGTCACTTGATCTTGCGTCCGGTCTGCTGGGCCAGCTGCTTGGCGGCGTCCTGGAGGGCCGCGGCCGGGTCGGCGCCCTTGGTGAGCACCTTGGCCTGGGCGTCGTTGACGAGCTTGAGGGCGCGGGCGAAGTCGCCGGAGTAGTTGGTGGCGTCGCCGCCCTCGCCGAGCAGGTCGGTGAAGGTCTTGAGGACGGGCTGGCCGCCGTAGTAGGCGTTGGGCGCGGTGTAGATCGGGTCCTGGTAGGCCGCGGTGAGCGCGGGGAAGACGCCGCCGGCGGAGAACATCGAGTTGACCGAGGCCGGCCGGGTGAGGGCGTACTCGACGAACTTCCAGGCCGCGGTGCGCCGGGGGCTGGTCGCGGAGACGGCCAGGTGGGTGGAGTTGACGATGGCGGTGCGCTTGCCGCCGGGGGTGACCGCCGGCGGCCGGGTGAGGCGCCAGTTGCCGCTCTGCTCGGGGAACTTGGTCTCGATCCAGTGCGCGCCCCAGGACGCCAGGGGGTTGGCGCCGATCTTGCCCTCCTTGATCTGGCTGCGCCAGATGGTGGCGCTGGCGGAGTCGAGGATCAGGCCGGCGTCGTCGAGGCGCTTGAGCAGGGTCAGCGCCCGGACCGCCTCCGGCGAGGAGACGGTGATGTCGCCCTTGAGGTCGAAGTAGAAGGCGCCCTGCTGCTGCATCAGCGACTGCAGGAAGTCGAGGTCGGAGGAGGGGGTGCCGGACTTGTTGATGCCGATCAGGGCGACGCCGGGGTTGGCGGCCTTGAACTTCTCGGCCACGGCGAGCACGTCGTCCCAGGTCTGGAACGTGGTCGGGTCGATGCCGGCCCGGTCGAACATGTCGTTGCGGTAGAAGAAGCCCTGCGCGTTGACCTCCCAGGGGAGCGCACGGGTGCGGCCCTCCTTGTCGGCGACGGCCGGCCAGAGACCCTGGGCGAACTTGTCCTTGTAGCCGTCGGCGCCGAGGGCCGACAGGTCGGCCAGGCCGCCGGGGAACTTCTCCAGGTAGCCGGGCAGGTAGTCGCAACCGATGTGGAGGACGTCGGCGAGGCCCTGGCCGCCGGCCGCGAGGCCGACCGTGATCTTGTCCCAGATCGCCGGGTTGCCGACGTCCTGGACGTCGACCTTGATGCCGGGGTTGTCCTTCTCGAACGCGGGGACCACACCGCGCAGCGCCTCGGCCGCCGTCGTCCAGGACCAGACGGTGATGGTTCCGGTGGCGGCGTCCCCGCCGGAGGAGCCGGAGTCGGAGCCTCCGCAGGCGGACAGGGCGCCACCGGCGGAGAGGGCCAGCAGGCCCGCGCCGGAGGCCCGCAGGAGGTCACGACGGGAGAGGTGTGACATGGCATGCCTTTCAGGAGGGGGGAACGGCATCGAGCGGGAACAGCGGGTGGGGTGGGCGGAGAGCCGGGGTGGGGGCGCCCCACCCGGTCCGGCGGCGCGGGTCGTCCGCGAGTCGGGTGGCGCGACGGCCGTTCGCCGGTCGGGCGGAACGGGCGGTGCAGGCGGCGCGAGGCCCGGCCCGGGGTGGGGGGGCGGCGCCGGGGGTGGACGGACGCGGTCGAACGGTGCCACGACGGTCGGACGGTCACGCAGTCAGGCGGTCAGGCGGTCACGCGGTCGGGCGGTCAGGCGGTCACGCGGTCGGGCGGTCAGGCGGGTGCCGGCGATACCGGCGGTCAGGCGGTCAGGCAGGTGCCGGCGGTGCCGACGTTCACCCGGTCAGGCGGTCACGCGGTCAGGAGGGTGCGGGCGGACCGCAGCGCGTCGCCCAGCAGCCCGGCCGCCGCCGGGCCGGTGCTGGCGTGCGGCGACAGCCGGATCCAGCCGCCGCGCAGGGTGGTCGAGAGGCCGGCCTCCGCGAGCGTGCGGTGGACGGCCGCGGGGTCGGCGCCGGGCAGCCGGACCCGCGCGATCCCGCTCACGCCGGGCATCTCGCCGCCCGTCCGCTCGCCGCCGAGGGTCTCGGCGCCGACGGCGCGGGCGGTGCCGAGCAGCTCGTCGAGCGCCTCGCCGATCAACGCGTTGATCCGGCCGACGCCGACGTCCCGAACCAGGGCGAGGGCCTCGCCCAGGGCCGCGACGGCGGGGCCGTCCGGGTTGGTGACGGTGTGCGCGACGGCTCCCGGCCGCGCGGGGCAGGGGTGACCGGGGGCCTCGATCGGGTCGACGACGCCGGACCATCCGCCGAGCCCCGGGGCCAGCCGCCCGGCCACCCGGTCACGGACCATCAGGACGGCGGCGCCCCAGCCGGCCCGCAGCCATTTCTGACCACCCGCCACCAGCACGTCCGCCGCGTCGGCGGCGAACTCGACGGCACCGAGCGCCTGGATGGCGTCCACGACCAGGACGCGGTGCGGGCCGATCGCCTCCTTGATCGCGGCGATCGGCGCCCGGGTCCCGGTGGCGGCGTCGACCGCGCAGACCGAGACCGCGTGCACCCGCTCGTCCAGGGCGGCCCGGACGATGTCCGCCGTCAGCGGGCCGTCCAGCTGACGGACCGTCAGCCCGCCGTTGCCCTCCGCGCGCAGCCAGGGGTAGAGCGCGCCGGGGAAGTCGGACCGGCTCATCAGCACCGTCCCGCCGGCCGACCCGGCGGCGCCGAGCGCGTGGGCGGCGGCGAACATGCCGTGCGAGGTCGAGCTGACGAACGCGATCTCGTGCGGCGCACAGCCGAGCACCTCGCCCGCCGTCCGCGCCGCCGCCTCCGTCTGCGCGTCGAGGCCCTCCAGGACCTCCCAGCCCTCGCGGTGGAGCCGCCCCGCGGTTCGGGCCAGCACCTCGGCGACCCGGGCCGAGACCGGCCCGAACCTCGCGAAGTCGACGTAGCCGGACGGCTCGGCGAACTGCCGCAGATACTCCGGCACAACCAGCACCGTCATGGCCTCACCCTCGATTTGAACGTTCAAATACACACAAACAAACAGAACCAATCAGTTCTGGTTGAGCGGGTGCCAGCAAACGCCCGCCGCGGAGTCCGCGTCAAGACCTTTGCGCGACGAACCCGCAGTCCGAGACCCTCTCGTTACCCTGCGCCCGAACTCCTCACAACACCTACTTGCGCAATGCAATTTGACATTACTATTTTACTTATCGATGAGTCGACGCCCCAACGCCGGCTTCCTTCACCCCCACCTCGGACCCCGCTGCGCCCCGGTTCCGGCACGGCTCCGCCGACCGCCACCGACCGGCCCGCACGGGTATGTGCACGGCCGCCTCCCCATCCCCCGGCCCTGCGCGGTGGTTCGCGCACCCCACGGCACCACCCCATCAGCACGCCCTCACACCTTCAGGAGTCCCGGTGACCCCCACCGCTCCACGTCTGCGCACGGTCCTGCTGTCCGCGGCACTCGCCGTCACCCTCGCGGCCCCGCTCATCCAGAGCGCCCGGGCCGCCACCCCCTCGACCACCGCCCTCCCCGCGCCGGCCGCGGCCCCGGCGCCGCAGCCGGCCACCGGCCCCCACGGAGAGGTCGCGCACGCACCCGGCCAGGCTTCGCCGGGCGCCCCCGGCCCGGAGGGCGCTCCGGGCACCGCCGCGATGCAGCCGACGACGACCGCCGGGCAGCCGGTCGCCGACCCTGCGAGCGCCCCCACCCCCCTCGCCGCCGACCAGGGCGCGGCCTGCTCCCCGGCCGCCTTCGCCTCGCTCGGCCCGGCCGCCCTGGCGGACTTCCTCGCCGACCCCTCCCACGGCTACGACGACTGTCTGCGCCCGCTGCTGGGCGGCTGGCGTCCGGAGCTCGCCAAGGTCTTCACCACCGCGCACGTCCGCGCGGTCGCCGACCGGATCAGCACCCTCGCGCCGCGCTTCGACGCCACCAACAACCTGAACCAGCAAGGGCTCTGGTACTACCTGCACGTCGCGGTCCTCTTCGACTACGGCCACGACGAACTCGACTTCAACGACGACACCACCACCACCGCGATCGAGCGGGCGATCGCCGCCTACACCGCCAACCCGCGGGTCTTCGAGCCGACCACCGCGAACGGCCTCGCCATGGGCGAGCTGCTCCAGACCTCCACCGCACCCAGGCTGCGCCCCGGGCGCCTGCCGCTGACCGAGCGGGTCCTGAAGTCCTTCGCCCCCGGCGGCCCCGCCGTCGGCGACCGCGGCTGGAACTGGGCGGTGCAGAGCGCCCTCCAGATCAACTTCCAGGGCATCAACAACGTCGTCGAGGACCAGGGCCGCTACCAGGCCGCCGTGGCCGCCGCCCCCTCCTTCCGGGAGGCCCTCCGCGCGTACGCCGGCTACACCCACCTCAAGGGCACCGAGAGCGAGTGGGCCGTCCGCGACGCGATGTCGGAGTACTCCCGGCTCCACGCCGTCGAGTCGATCAGGCCCGAACTGAAGGCCAACGCCGGTGCGATGATCACCAGCCTCCGGAACACCTTCGGCCGGCTCAGCGCCCCGTGGAACAACATCGCCGTCCTCGTCAACGACACCGGCATCTGCGGCGGGCACGACGCCTGCCGGGCCGACCTCGAACGGGAGGTCTTCCCCCACACCTACAGCTACGACAACGGCACCCTGATCGTCCGCACCCCCCTCGACCGCGCCACCGCCGACCAGCTCTACTACGCGACCAAGCAGGTCAAGGCGCAGTTCTTCCGGGTGATCGGCACCGACCGGCCGCTCGCCGACGACGACCACCCGGTCCTCACGGTGCGCCTGTACGACACCAAGGCCAACTACAAGTCCCTGCAGTACCTGCTCTTCGGGATCAGCGACGTCGAGAACGGCGGCATGTTCCTGGAGGCCCCCTCGACCTTCTACACCTACCAGCGGACCTCCCTGGAGTCGACCTTCAGCCTGGAGGAACTGTTCCGCCACGAGTACACCCACTACCTCAACGCCCGCTGGGCCATCCCGGAGACCGGCTACACCGACCGCTGGCCCTCCGACGCCACCTTCACGATGAACGAGGGCACCGCCGAGTACTTCGCCGGCTCGACCTCCAAGGACGGCGTCAAGGCCCGGCGGACCATGGTCGACCAGATCGCCGCCGAGGACCGGGGCGGCCTGACACGCCTGACGGTCGACCAGATCCTGCACGCCACCTGGTCCGGGTACCAGTTCCGCGCCTACCCGTACGCGGCCACCTTCTTCAACATGCTCGGCGAACGGCACTCCGACCAGCTCGCCGAGATGTACCGCCTGCTGCGCGCCGACGACCTCGCCGGCTACAACGCCTGGCGCGACCGCCTCGGCCGGGACGCCGGCCTCCAGCGCGACTACACCGCCTACCTCGACGCCGCCATCGGGCGCCTCCCCGGCCTGTACGTGCCCGTCACCACCTACACCTCCAACGGCCAACTCAGCTACGCCTGGGCCTCCGAGGTGCGGGACGCCTTCACCCGGTCGACCCAGAACGCGCCGGTCTGCAAGGACAACGCCGACTGGAACAACACCATGCGGTTCACCTGCTCCGGCCGGATCACCGCCAACCTCACCAACCCCGCCGACGCCGGGCAGACCCGCAAGGACATGTCCGGGACCATCGACTACTACCTCCTCGCCCGCGGTGGCGGCGCCGCCAACAACCTGGCCGACATGAACTGCTGGTTCGGCAAGGTCGACGTCTGGCCCGCCGGCCGGGCCGGCACCGCCGACTACACCTGCGAGGGCCCGCTGCGCCGCTGACCGGGCGGCACCCGCCGCGAAGCCGTGAACGGGAACCGGGCCGGTCGGCCCGGTTCCCGCCGCGTCGCCCCGGAGCCGCCCGGGGCGCAGCGGGCCGTCAGAGCCGGCGGAACATCACATGCTGGCCGACCAGGCCGTGTTCGGGGTGGTCGAAGGTCCCCGGGACGGTGCCGACCACCTCGAAGCCCAGCGACGTCCAGAGGTGCACCGCGGGCTCGTTGACCTCCACGACCGCGTTGAACTGGATCCCGCGGAACCCCTGCGCGCGGTGCCAGGCGACGACGTACTCGCCGAGCGCCCGGCCGATCCCCCGCCCCTGGTACGCCGGGTCGACCAGGAACGAGCCGGTCCCGATGTGCGCGCCCCGCCCGGGCTTGTTCGGCCCCATCTTCGCCGAACCCGCGACCACCCCGTCCACCACGGCCACCACCGTCCGCCCCGGCGGCGGCTCCATCCACCACGGCCTCGCCTCCTCCAGGCTCTGCCGCTCGGGGAACGCGTACGACCGGCCCTCGGCCATGATCGCGGAGTAGAACGGATAGATGGTCGGCCAGTCCTCGTCGGAGGCGATACGGATCTCCATCCGCGACAGGGTACGCGGCCACCCGACGGTGCACGACCGGTATACCCCGGCCGCCGCGCGACGTGAGGT
>NZ_JBHXKE010000183.1:18931-20212 GCF_042722765.1 Kitasatospora sp. NPDC058406 | reverse complement strand
GGCCGCGCGGGGGGGCGGCCCACCACTGTGTCGGGGACCTCCGCGACCCGGTGGAGACGTTGGCCTCCACTGCTGGTGGGCCTGCGGTCCGCACGGCCACAGGATCAGCCGGGCGGCGTCGGCGGTCGAACCGCCCTCGACGTCCAGGCACGTGTGCCAGGCCCCCTGCCCCGTCTCGTACGCGCCCTGGTCCGGAGCGCTCTGCCGGGTTCGACGACCGGAGGCGGTCCTGGTCAGGGCGCCCGGGCCGCAGGAGTCCTTCGAGACGGGCTGCGGCGGGGGCGCCCCTCTGGCAACGGTGTGACCTACCGGCCCAGAGGTCGGCCCGTACGAATCCGCCTTCTGGGCCGCTCGGGGAATGGGTTTCCCTCGTTGAACGTCCTCTGCAGCTTCGCCACCTTCTCCACGATGGCGTCTTCGATCAGATCGCTCAGGGACTGGTATCCCCCCTCGTACGGGGTCGTTGCCACCACTGCGTTGCGGGCGGCCTCCGCCACCGCCGTGGTGATGTACGGCTGCACCTTCTCCTTGCCTGCGACCTGTCCCCGGGGGACCGGCCCGGCCTTCGCCTCGGCCTTCACCTCGGCCGGTGCCGCCGGGGGCGGCTCGGTGGGCGCGGCCGGGAGGTAGGACCGGCCGCCGGGCTTCGGTTCGTGTTCCTCGGTCGGGTCGTCGGTGCCGTCAAGCGTCACTCGCCCCATGGTCAGGCCCCCGTCCTGCTCGGTGCGGCCACCATGCACTCCAGCGCGACACGGGCGAATTCTTCCCGGGCGGGCGCGAAGATCACGCCGCTGGCGGCTCGGGTGTACCGGGTGACCGTCAGGCCCCGCGAGGGCGCGTCCGTGTGCCGGACGACCATCCCCGGCTCGATCGGGGTCCTGCCGACCACGTGAAACCCAGATGCGCCTTGCTGGGACAACGGTGTCGCCTTGACCACCGCTGTGGGCTCGATTCGCTCCGTCACCTGTGCCACTGCCACCTCCTCTGTCTCTGGCCGATACCGGCGATCCGGCAGGCCTCGGTGTTGCTGTGGCCCTGCTCCATGAGACGGGAACATGCCGCTCGCTCCCGGCTCAGCCTCACAGGCCCCTGAGCCGTCCGGTCCTTACGGATCTCGAAGTCCGGTGCAATCCCCTGAACCGGGGTGTGGCAACGACTCCTGGAACCCAAGGTGGTGGGGGGCGCCCCCGGCCGGGCGCCCAAACCCCCCGCCCGAACTGACACCCCGGGGTACTATTGGACCCCACACAACAGAGGTGTCAGGGGGGCGGCCCGACCCAC
>NZ_JBHXKE010000183.1:0-18921 GCF_042722765.1 Kitasatospora sp. NPDC058406 | reverse complement strand
CTCCCCCCGCCTTTTTTCCCCTCCCCCCCCCCCCCCCTCCCCCCGGCCGGTGGGGCGCCCCCCCCCCGGGCCCCCGCGGGGGGGGCCCCCGGCCGGCCCCCCCCCCACCACTGCGACCGGGACGTACGTCACCCGGTGGAGACGTTGGCCACCGTCCACTGCTGGTTGGCCTGCGGTCCGCACGGCCACAGGATCAGCCGGGCGGCGTCGGCGATCGAACCGCCCTCGACGTCCAGGCACTTGCCGCCGGCCCTGGAGACCAGGCGCCGGAAGCCGAGGACGGTGTCGGCCACCGTCCAGATCTGGGCCGTGTCGCCGCCGCACGGTGCGGACCGGACGGGGGTCCCGTCGGCGCTGGATCCGCCGACCGGGGTCAGGCACTGGCCGGCCTCGCGGTCGACCAGCTTGACCTCACCGCCTCCGACCGGTGTCACGGTGAACTGCTGGCCGGCGGCCACCCCCAGCGTCTGCTGGACGGCGGACCGGGCGGCCCCGGCCCCCTGGAGCCCCACGACCTTGCCGCTCTTGGCACTGACCAGCACCGCGGGCTTGCCGGCCGCCGAGCCGCACCCGTCGAGGGTGCACCCGGGAACCCAGGCCGCCTGCCCCGTCTCGTACGCACCCTGGTCCGGGGCCGCCCCGGTGTGGCCGTCGGTGACACCGGCCACCGGCACACCCGCGTCGACCGCCGGCGAGGAGGGCGTGAGGGTGAAGTCACCGGAGTTGGGGCCGCGGTACTTCGGGTCGGGCAGACCGCCGTCCTTGCTCCGGGTGGTGATCAGGTTGTTGCTCTGGTTGGGAGTTCCGTCGTCGATGTGGTCGTACGGCCTCCCGTCCTTGTGCGAGCCGTCGAGGATGTTGTTCCGCAGGACGTTGTTGGCCACGCGGGACGGCTTGGCGTAGTAGTGGAAGATCGTGGAATTCTTGGCGGACACGATGGTGTTGGCGGTGAAGGCACCCGTCAGGTAGGGCAGGTCCTTGCCCGAGTCTTCGAAGCCGCCGAAGGAGATGCCCGTTCCATCGCGCAGGTTCCAGATCACGTTGTGGTCGACGTTCAGGTCGTAGCTGCCGTTGTCGAAGTGGAACCCGTTGCCGATCTGGGCCGGGTCGTGGATCCAGTTGTGGTCGATCCTGGTGCCGGTGTAGGCCGTGTTGCAGCAGGTGTACACGGCACCCAGGTCGTAGTTGATCTTCGCGTAGTCGGTCATCTCGTTGTAGGCGATGCGGATGTTGCGGTAGCCGTCGTTGGGATAGGCGTTGGTGTTCATGTTGATCACGTCACGCCCCGTGCTGCGCATGGTGTTGTGCGTGATCGTCACGTCCTTGCTGCCGACCTCCAGCGCCACCGCCGCGGTGTAGGTGCCCCCGTAGGCGACGTCGCGGATCAGGTTGTTGGTCACGACGTGGCCGCTGCCCCGGACCGAGATGCCGTTGCCCATCGAGAGGCGCAGCACGCTGTTGCGGATCACGTTCCCGGTGCCGTGCAGCAGGATGCCGCTGTCGGAGTGGTGGTTGGCGTCGTAGATGCCGGCGTAGGGCAGGCTGCTGTCGAACTGGGTGGTCTGCCAGGTGGAGGTGTACTGGGCGGTGATGCCGTCGAGGACGTTCTGGCTGCTCCTGTCGTCGGTCGTCACCGTGGTGGCGTGCAGCCCGATGTCGCGGACGGTGATGTGGCTTCGTCCGTTGAGGTCGAACCCGTAGTTGCGGCGCTTGGCCGTCACGCCCTCGGGTGCGGCGCCGTTGGGGGCCCAGAGGTAGAGCTGCTGCCCGGCCGGGTCGTAGTACCAGGCGTTCGGGCCCCGCAGCAGGGACTTCTTGCCGACGACGCGGAACTTCGACGTTTTCTCGGCACCCGGCTCGACGTGCTTGTCACTCGCGGGGAACCGCAGCTGGAGCACCTTGTTGCCGCTGTCCAGCGTGCCGCCGGTGACGGACGCCGAGTTCGCCACCCACCCTCCCGCCAGGTAGACCGTCGCCCCGGTCATGTCGCCCAGCGCGGGGAACTGGTCGTACGTCAGCGTGCCCGTCAGCATGGCGGTGCAGGGGGGCGTGGGACAGTGGTCGGGGGATCCGGAGCGGGTGGACTTCCAGCCCCCCGTAATGAAGGACTCCTGCCACGGGTCGCTGGTGGCCGCCGGGTACGCCGCCTCGGGCACCAGGGACCCTGCCGTGAAGACCTGGTTGGCCCAGAGGTCCGCGTTGGCCGGGTACTTGGTGGAGCCGTAGGGCGCGGCGGGGGTGCCGGCGAGCTTCACCGGCGCCCTGTAGATCTGTCCGGTGTCGCGGACCCAGCCGCCGACCGGGTCCGTCCCGTCCACGGTCACCCGGGCGCCGGGGGCCGCCGTGAAGGTGATGGGCGCACCCGCGCTGCCGGACGCCTTCGGGGTGACCGTCTCCCGGTAGGTGCCGGCTCCGATCAGGCAGGTGTCGCCGGCGACCGCGAGGTCGGCGCACCGCTGGATAGTGCGGAACGGCGCTGCCGCCGTACCGGCCGCGTTGTCGTTACCCGTCGTCGCCACGTGGCGGACGGTGGGTGTCGCCGCCGCGGCGGGCACCGGCGCGAGGCCGGCCGTCGCGATCAGCAGCGTGATCAGGGCGGAGACCGCCCGGACGGGCGGACCCGCGGGGCGCCCTCGGGTACGGCGCGGTCTGGTGGACAGGTAGTTCATCGTCGAACTCCTCACGACTCAGGAGGTGGGGGTGGGTGGGGGGGTGGAGCGTGTGGGAGGTGGAGCGTGTGGGGGGTGGGTGGGGAGGTGGAGCGTGTGGGAGGGGGTGTGGGGGCGCCTCAGCCCTTCTCGGACCCGGCGAGCTGCGCCGAGGTGAGGTGGCGCTGGGCGAGGAGGAACATCAGCAGGATCGGCAGCACGGAGAGGACGCCGGCCAGCGCCGCCTCCGGCAGTCCGATGTCGATGTTGGAGAAGTTGGGGTTGCCCGAGACGATGTTCTCCATCGGCAGGACGCTCAGCCCCAGGGGCAGGGGGTAGTCGTCGGTGTCGCCGAGCATCAGGTAGGGCAGCATGAAGTTCGTCCAGGCCGAGACGAAGCCGAAGAAGCCGATCAGCGCGACCAGCGGCCGGGCGAGCGGCAGCGCGACGGAGAAGAAGATCCTCACCTCGGAGGCGCCGTCCACCCGGGCCGCCTCCAGGAGGGAGTCCGGCAGGCTGCTGGAGAAGAAGGTGTAGGCCAGGTAGACACCCCACGGGTAGAAGGCCAGGGGCAGGATCACGGAGAGGGCCGTCCCGGTGAGGTCGACCGCGGCGAGCTCGATGTACAGCGGGAGGACGGTGGCGGAGGTCGGCACGATCATGGCGATCAGCGTCGAGATCAGCAGCGTCTTCCGGCCGACGAACAGGAACTTCGCCATCCCGTAGCCGGCCGTGATGCAGAGCACCAGGCTCAGGGCCACGCCGGTCGACGAGTAGAGCAGCGAGTTGCCGATCCAGCGCAGGACGATGCCGTCGTTGAAGGCGTACAGGTTCTCCCAGGCCCGCCCGATGTTGGCCGGCGAACCGATGGAGAAGGGGAAGCCGTCGCGGATCGACTCCTCGGTCCTGGTCGGGACCAGGACGAGCCAGACGACCGGTGCGAGGAAGACGGCGGCTGCCGCGAGCAGGAGCGCGTCGCGCGTCCAGGCACCGGCCCGTGCGCGCGCCCGGTGCCGCCGCGGGGGTATCGGGATCATGGGACTACCTCCGGGCGTCGGTCTCGTAGAACTTGGTGCGGTAGATGACGATCAGTGCCGCGCCCAGGCCGACGGCCAGGAGCAGGACGGACAGCACGGAGGCCCGGCCGAAGGAGAGTTCACCGCTGGCGTAGACGTAGGCGAGCTGGTTGGGCGACCACGTGGCGCTGATGACTCCCTTCGAGACCAGCGACAGCATCTGCGGCTCGACGAAGAGTTGCGTCCCCCCGGCGAAGCTGGTGATGAGGATGAACGCGAGGTACTTGCGGACGATCGGCAGCTTGATGTGGACGGCCTGCTGCCAGCCGTTGGCGCCGTCCATCCTGGCCGCCTCGATCACCTCGTCCGGGATGGACTGGAGAGCCCCGTAGAGGATCACGATCCAGCCGCCGGCGCCCGCCTCGACCGCGACTGCCGAGAGGACCACCGGGAGCCAGGGCCCGCCGAGGAGTTCCGCGCTGGAGTCGAATCCCAGGGCCCGGAGCAGCGGCGCCGCGGGGCTGTACTGCGGGCTGATCATGAAGATCCACATCATCGCCGCGGCCGACCCCGTCACAGCGCCGGGCAGGTAGTACGCCAGGCGCATCACCCCGGCGAACCGTCCCTTGCGCGCGTGCAGCAGGAGGCTGAGCGAGACGACCGTCAGCAGCAGCAGCGGGAGCCAGATGGCGAGGTAGAGCGCGATGTGTTCGACGGCCGGCCCGAGCCGGTAGTCGGACGCGACCCTGGTCCAGTTGTCGGTCCCGGTGCGCTCCCCGCCGTAGGGGTCGGAGACCACGAAGGTGGTCCACAGGCCGTATCCCACCGGGAGGAGGCCGAAGGCGATCAGGAACAGCAGGTACGGGCCGACGAACAGCGGGCCCGTCCAGCGGCCCCGGCGGCCGGGCCGCACGGGCCGCTTGGTCCTTGCGGTCGGCACGCTCGGCGTGGTCCGCTCGCTCGGCGTGGTCCGCACGGTCGGCTTGGTCCTTGCGGTCGGCGTGGTCCGGCTCAACGGGACACCTTGTAGCCGGCGTTCTCGGCGGCCTGCACCAGCTGCTTCTGCCACACCGGCAGCGCGCCCGCCAGGTCGCCCTTCTTGCTCGCCGTGGCGACGAAGGTCTGCGCGTAGGAGTCGGCGAACTGCCCCTCGAAGCGGATGTAGTCGTAGTTCTCGGCGATCCTTCCGGCCGCGTCGAGCATCGTCGGGCAGGGGTCCGCGGCGTAGAACCGGTCGGCGGCCCGGGCCGCACACCACTTCTGCGCCGTCGGCGTGTGGGCGGGCAGGGCGGACGCGGCCACGATGCCGTCCGCGGCGTCGCTGGTGGTCAGCCAGGTGGCGATCTCGGCGGCGCCCTTGACGTTCGGGCTGTGCCGGGACACCACCCAGAGTCCGCCGCCCATGGCGCCCGTGGTGGCCACGCTGTCACCCGCCCAGGTCGGAACGGGGTGCGCGGCCAGCTGGCCGTCGGGAATCTTGTACGAGCCCTTGAAGCCGTACTCGCCGAACCAACCGGCCGCCGGGTACATGAGGATCGCGTTCTTCTTGCCGATCTCCTCGGTGAACGTCGGGTCCCAGGGGCTGGTGGCGGTGACGGTCCCGTTCTCGACCAGGGGCTGGAGGAGTTCCGCGACCCGGGTGCACCGCCGGTCCGTGAGGTCGATCCTGATGTCGGTGGGGCCGGTGGTCTCCCGGTCGGGACACCCCGATCCCCCGAAGAACGCGCCGTAGCCCGAGACGTCGTTGATCCCGCCGATCACGTATCCCGGGTGCTCCTTGCCGAGCTTGACCCCGAGTTCCTGGTACTCGGCCCAGGTCTTCGGCACGCTGTAGCCGAACTGCTTCATCAACGTCTCGTTGGTCCAGAGCACCACCGGCGCGGTGTCGTTGGCGAGGCAGAACACCTTCCCTTCGTAGGTGCAGCCCTCCAGCGTCCCCTTGGCGAACTGCTTGCGGGTCTGCTCCGGCACCAGTTCGTCGAGCGGCTGGGCGAAGCGCAGCGGGGCGGCCGCCAGCGCCGAGACGTCCGACGGGGAGCCCAGGAACACGACGTCCGGCCACCCCTTCCCGGCCCGGTCGGCGAGGGCGATCTTCTGCGCGACCTCACCGGGCTTGTAGCTGGTGAGCACCACCTTGACCCGCGCCTGCGGGTGAGCCTTGACGTAGGCCTCCACGGCCGGCTGACGCGTGTCGTCCGTCCAGACGGTGAGGGTGGCATCGGCATTCCCGGCACCGCCGCTGCTGCCGGCACCGGTGCACGCGGCAAGGGCCGAGACCGCCGTCACGGCGCTCAGCGCCACGGCGAGCGCACGGGGACGAGGGTTCTTCGGATGCGGACGGTTGGTGAACATGGAGCTGTTCCTCTCTGGACTGCCCGGCCCACGTCACGCGGCGGCAGCCCCGGTGAACGGGGCCGCGCCACGGTCGTGCCGGGAGGATGCGCAAGGGGGGAAGACCGGGCCGCGGCGGGGGTGGAACCGGCGGCCGAATGCGGTGGTGGGCTGAGTGTTACCGGGAACATTTTCACTGTCAACGCTTTGGGCAGAACATGTGGAAGTCACACCGCGGAAACACCTCCGGAACCGAACACAGCCGTTCGGAGAGCGGTGCAGACCTGAACGGCTTCCCTCCCCGACCGATCGGGGCAGCTCCGGGCAACCGACCGACGGACCCGCCGGACGACGGCCGGCCCCGGGTCGATCCACGGTCTACCGAGGCGGGCTTGACTCGCCGAGTGGTACCGGTAACATCCTGGTTCATGTCGGCAGGGTCGCTCCGGCAGGCGTGGACGAGGAGAAAACAGCATGGGGCAGAGCGGACCGGCCGACGTCGATCAGCCAGGCGGCGGCGCCGTCATGCGCGATGTCGCCCGGGTAGCGGGCGTGTCGAAACAGACGGTCTCGCGCGTGCTCAACGACAGCCCGGCGGTACGCCCGGAGACCCGGAACCGCGTGCTCGCCGCCGTGGCGGAGCTGGGCTACCTCCCGAACCAGGCCGCCCGGACGCTCACCACCGGCCAGACCCGCAACATCGGTGTGATCGCCTACGACGTGGCCGACTTCGGCCCCGCGAACGTGGTCCAGGGCATCGCCTTCGCCGCGCAGGAGGTCGGATACACGGTGAGCGTCGCACCGATGCGCTCACTGGGGCACATGCCGGTGCGGGACGCCGCGACCCGACTCCTGGAACGCTCGGTCGACGGGCTGATCACCATCGCCCCGCACCGCGACATCGCGAAGGCCCTGCTCGACCTCCCCCGCAAGGTGCCGGTCGTCGCCGTCGACGACTCGCTCGATCCGCTCGTCCCCGTCATCGCGGCGGACCAGGTCGAGGGGTCACGGCGCGCGACCGAGCAGCTCCTGCACCTCGGGCACCGGACCGTCCACCACCTCGCCGGTCCGAGCGGCTGGATCGCCGCCGAACAGCGCCGCGAAGGATGGCTGGCCGCCCTGACCGCGGCGGGCGCTCCGATCCCCGCCCCCCTGGTCGGCGACTGGAGCGCGGCGTCCGGCTACGAACTGGGCCGCGTGCTGGCCGCCGACCCGGAGGTCACCGCGGTGCACGCGGCGAACGACCAGATGGCGGTCGGCCTGCTGCGCGCCCTGTACGAGGCCGGCCGCCGGGTACCCGAGCAGGTGAGCGTGATCGGCTTCGACGACATCCCCGAGGCCGCCTACACCATCCCCCCGCTGTCCACCGTCCGGGTGAACTTCGGCGACATCGGGCGGCGGTGCATCAGCGTCCTGGTCGAGCAGCTCCGCAGCGGTACGACGACGGCCCGGCAGCAGCGGCCCTGGCTCCCCACCGAACTGGTGATCCGGGCCAGCACCGGGCGTCCGCCCACCGCCCCGGACCGCCCGTAGCACCCGGCACGGCCCCGGCCTACGCGCTCGGACAGACCGCACGGTCCCCAGCTCCTTCGAGGGCCTGGCGGCTCCGCGGTCCGTACTCGGTACGGTCACGTTCCCTCCCGGCTATGCCCGCCGCACGGTGGAAGTTCCTGAGGAACCGCTCGGTCGCGTCGTCGAAGCCTCCGTCGACGAAGGGCACGTCCTCGGGCACGCAGTTCGCCCTGATGAGCAGGTCCTGCATCCTCGCCACGTCCGGCCCCACGTCTCCGCGGTGCAACGCACGGGCGGCGGGCGTGGGCGTTGGCGTGGGCGCGGGAGTCGCGGCGGGGGACGTCACGGGCGACACGGAGGGAGGGAGCGCGGCGGCCGGTGTACGCGACGGAGTCGCGGCCGGTCCCGGTCCGTGGTCGGTGACGGAGGGCGTCGGCGACGAGGGCTGGAGCGGCCGTCCTGCCGTCGGCGTCGGAGACGGTGTGGCCGGAAGCGGGGACGGCGGAGCTGAGGCCGTGGGTGTGCCCACGGCGGGCGGATCCGGGACCGGGTTGTCCCCCGGTGACGCCAGTGGCAGGGCGAGGACCACCACCGCCAGCCCCGCGCCGGCAACCGCTCCCACGCCCCAGCGCCGTACGGGCGCGGGCAGGCCACCTGCCGGGCCCGCCGCCCCGGTGCCGAGCGACACGGCGGATGTCCCCGGCCCGGGTGGTGCGGTGACGGCCCCGACGACCGGCGGGTCGAACCGGATCAGCAGCCCCCTCCGCAGGTGGTCGGCGTCCCAGCGGTGCACGGCCGCCAGGTCCGCCAGGACCGTGCCGCACCGGGAACAGCGGGCGAGGTGGCGGGCCACCTCGGCGGGCGCCGGCCCGTCCTCGGCAGCCGTCTCGGCCAACACCACGGCCAGGTGGCGACAGCCCCGCTCCGCCACGGTCGCGACGTGCACCCGCACGCACGCGTCGGCGAGCGCCTGCCGGGCGGCAACAGGCGGGGCCTGAGACCCGGGCGGGGCGGCGAGGCCCCGCCACAGCTGCGCCGCCTGCGGTTCGGGGAGCACCGCGAACGACCGCAGCAGCAGGCTCTCCCCCTCGGCGGCGGACAGGGCGGCCCGGTGGCCGCCGTGCACGGCGGCCCGTTCGTCCAGCCAGTGCAGGAAGCCGGGCGCCACGGTGTCCCGCCGGCCGGCCACTGCCCGTCCTGCGGCGAGGTGGCGGGCTTCGGCGAGGAGTGGGACGAACCAGCTCGGGCCCGGTACCGCGCCACCCCGGTCGCAGGCGTCGACGGTCCTGGCCAGGGCCTCGGCCGACAGCTCCCGCGCGTCCTCCGCGGTGGCACCCAGTCCGCGCACACAGGCCAGGATCACGTCACCGTAGCGTCGCGTCAGTTCGTCCACGGCGCTCCTCCCCCGGCTCGCCGGGGCAGCAACGCCTTGAGCCGGGCATCGGTCCATGCCCGGAACGTGGGTGGCATGCGGCTCCTCTCCGGCGGCCCCCGTGCGGTGACCTCGCACCGCGGAGGTGGCGCCGCCCTGTTCGGTCGACGTCGGGCGCCGGCACACGGCCCCGTCCCGAGCTGCGGGCCGCTCCCGCACGAGCGGCTCCTCCCCGGACGGCCGTGTCCCGGCCTTCCGAAGAGGAGTCGTGAGCGGTGCCTTCCGTCCCGCGCCGTTGCCGAACCGTTATGGAGAATCTGCGCGCCGGAGGGGTGCCGGAGCGGGCAGGGCGGCCCGCTCCGACGGGTGCTCCGCGGACGCCGGGGGGTACGTCCGCGGAGCGGGGCGACGGCCGGGGCCGGGGCCGGTTGACAGCCCTGCCACGGTGCCCCCCGGCCTGATCGCCGTCAGGGACCGAGGAGCGGGCCCGTGGCCCGCTCCTCGGCGGCGTCCCGCCCGGCGTCAGCCGGTGCCGGCGAGCTGGACCCGGACGAACCGGCCGTCGGCGCCCACGGGGACGGTCAGCTTGCCCGGCTTCGGCACGCTGCCCGCGATATGGACCGTCCTGACCGCGGGGTCGGCCTTGATCGCGTCGAGGCTGCGCCCGGTGAGGCCGGTGGGCGGGCGGTTCTTCTGAACATGGGTGGATGCTGCTTGCCGCGTGTCCTGCGTGAGGGTGGTCGGGCTGTTGCCCGGGGCACGAGAAGGGATGGGGGGATCCGGTGGAACCGCTGCCGCCGACGGTGAGGAGACGTCAGCAGGACTGCGGACCCGGGCGGGGACCTCCTTGTGACCTCCTCCGTTCACACGCCGCCCGGCGCTCCCCGAACCTGGGCCCGTTCGACCGTTCGTCGCACCGCTCACCGCAGAACGCGACCGCTCGCCGCACACTCCGGTGCGATGCCTACCGGCGCGCGCCCGCAGGCGCTGGGATACGCCGCAGGAACGAACCCGCTGGTGGGAGGGGCCCCGACGACGGCCCCGCACCACCCGGCGAGCAGGGCCCGGGAGCCTGACGCGCACCCGTGCGACAGCCCCACCCGGCCCCGCTCCTCCACCGCACCCGCTCACCCAGGAGGCACGCGTGGACACTCCACCCACCACCCGGCCGACGGTCCCCGACCGCCCCGAACACCTCGAACAGAGCGAGGAGTTCCGCCGGCTCCGCAGGTCCTTCCGCGGTTTCGCCTTCCCGGTGACCGCGGGCTTCATCCTCTGGTACCTGCTCTACGTCCTGCTCTCCAGTTACGCCCCCGGCCTCATGGGCGCCAAGCTGTTCGGCCACGTCAACGTCGCCCTCCTCCTCGGCCTGCTCCAGTTCGCCAGCACCTTCAGCATCGCGGCGTGGTACGCCCGTTACGCCGACCGCCACCTCGACCCGCCCGCCGCCGCCATCCGCGAAGGCCGGACGGCCGAGGCACCCGCCGCCCCCGGGAGGGCCGACTCATGACCACCACCCTGCTCGCCGCCGGCGCCTCCACCGAGCACCGCACCCTGACCATGACCCTGTTCGGCCTGTTCGTCCTGGCCACCCTCGGCATCACCCTCTGGGCCGGCCGGCAGACCAAGGACGCCGCCGACTACTACGCGGGCGGGCGCGGCTTCACCGGCTTCCAGAACGGCCTGGCCATCTCCGGCGACTACATGTCCGCCGCGTCCTTCCTCGGCATCGCCGGCGCCATCGCCCTCTACGGCTACGACGGCTTCCTCTACTCCGTCGGCTTCCTCGTCGCCTGGCTGGTCGCGCTCCTGCTGATCGCCGAACCCCTGCGCAACTCGGGACGCTTCACCATGGCCGACGTCCTGGCCTTCCGGATGCGCCAGCGCCCCGTACGCACCGCCGCCGGCATCTCCACCATCGTCGTGTCGATCTTCTACCTGCTCGCCCAGATGGTCGGCGCGGGCTCCCTCGTCGCCCTGCTGCTCGGCGTCAGCGGCGACGGCGCCAAGCGCTGGACCATCGTCGCCGTCGGCGCCCTGATGGTCGTCTACGTGGTGATCGGCGGCATGAAGGGCACCACCTGGGTCCAGATCGTCAAAGCCGTCCTGCTCATCGCCGGCGCCGGCCTGATGACCGTCCTGGTCCTCGCCAAGTACGGCTTCAACATCTCCACCATGCTCGGCGCCGCCGCCGACGCCGGCGGCAAGGGCTCCGCGTTCCTCGAACCGGGACTGAAGTACGGCGCCACCGGCACCAGCAAGCTCGACTTCCTCAGCCTCGGCATCGCCCTGGTGCTCGGCACCGCCGGCCTGCCGCACATCCTGGTCCGCTTCTACACCGTCCCCACCGCCAAGGTCGCCCGCAAGTCCGTACTCTGGGCGATCGGCATCATCGGCGGCTTCTACCTGATGACCCTCGCCCTCGGCTTCGGCGCCGCCGCCCTGCTCGGTCCGAAGACCATCAAGGCCTCCAACGCCGCCGGCAACACCGCCGCACCCCTGCTCGCCGAACACCTGGGCGGAGGCCCCGGCACCACCGGCGGCGCGATCCTCCTCGCGGTGATCTCCGCAGTCGCCTTCGCCACCATCCTCGCCGTGGTCGCCGGACTCACCCTCGCCTCCTCCGCCTCCTTCGCCCACGACCTCTACGCCAACGTCATCCGCCGCGGCAGGGCGAGCGAGAAGGAGGAGGTCCGCTCCGCCAAACTCGCCGCCGTCGCCATCGGCGCCGTCGCCATCGTCCTGTCACTTTTCGCCGACAAGCTCAACACGGCCGCCCTCGACGCACTGGCCTTCGCGGTCGCCGCCTCGGCCAACCTGCCCACCCTGCTCTACTCCCTCTTCTGGAAGCGCTTCAACACCGCCGGCGCCGTCAGCTCCGTCTACGCCGGACTCATCAGCTCCGTGCTGCTGGTCGCCTTCTCCACCGTCGTCTCCGGCAAGCCGACCTCACTGCTCCCCGACAGCGACTTTCACTGGTTCCTCGCCGGCGTGATCGGCACCCTGCTCTCGAAGGAGAAGGCGAACCCCGCGAAATACGCCGAACTGGAAGTCCGCTCACTCACCGGACTCGGCGCCCACTGACCCGACCGAACACCCCGACCGACGGCCTCAAGGGCCTGCCCGATGCAGGTCACCGCGACCTGGCCCGGGCCACGGCACAGACGGGCGGCGCAGGGGGGGCTCCGCTCCTGGACATGGGTGGTTTCTCCCGGGTGGGTGGGCGAGGGGCGAACGTCGAGACCGGCCGGCCTGGTCGTCCCCGCGAGGTGTGAGGAGCGTGGAGTGCCGCCAGAAGTGCACGAGATAAGTCATAAACGAACACAAGTCGACAGGTCAAGAGAATGACACCCGGGTCGCCGCCATGTGTCAAGAGTTGGTGCGAACCTGTGGCCGACAGGTCGAGAAGCTCCCCGTCCGGCGCGTGAGGTGGAGCTGTCGTGGCGGCGATGCGCCGACCGGCGGCCGGCTCGCCCGGTACCTATGGTTCACCTACTGCTTGACCGCGCCGAAACCCAAACGTGTCCAACCGTTTGTCGCCTGCGAGCTGCTAGGTGTGGGCAAATAGACGCTCCGTCAGATTTCGTCGCTGTGTGTTCAGGTGTCGTTGCGGGCCCGTTCCCTTCCGGGAGCATGCTCGGTCGTCGGCTCCCTGAGTCCCGTCGAGGCGGCACGGGCATCGATGCGGCCCGGTCTACGACGGGCCGGGGGCCGACGGACGGATCCTGGCGCTGTATCAGTCCGAGTTCGGCAGACGAATCGGTGTTGACTTCTGATTGATCGACCGACGTATGTGACATGCCACGTTTGATTCAGCCGGCTGATCTGCCTGGCACGCGGAGCCGCACGTGCCACCTACCCCTCCCAGCCCAAGGTGGACCCATGGCCGATTCCTCGACCAGCCGTTCGCGGCTCTCGTGACGGCAGGGGGTGCGTCTCGC
Organism: Kitasatospora sp. NPDC058406; assembly: GCF_042722765.1. Classification (NCBI taxonomy): domain Bacteria; kingdom Bacillati; phylum Actinomycetota; class Actinomycetes; order Kitasatosporales; family Streptomycetaceae; genus Kitasatospora; species Kitasatospora sp. NPDC058406. Next base: position 6,101 of record NZ_JBHXKE010000183.1, on the reverse strand, counting down.
ACGCACGCTGTCCGCCGGCTCGGACGGCGCGAAGAGCGACCGCGCGGGCATCGCGCCCGTCAGCGGGATGATCTCGACGCCGTCCGCAGAAGCACGGCAGGCGATGGAACCACGCCACGGAGTGGGGCCGCCCGGCCCCTGTTCGCCTGCTCCTCGAACCGGTCCTGACACTTCCGGACGGCCCCACGAGTAACACGTCCCTTCCTTCAACCATCCCGAAGGAGTTCCCGTGTCCTTGTCCCGACGCACCTTCCTGAGCGCCGCCGCCGGTGTCGCGATGGCGAGCAGTTCCGGCCTGCTCGCCTCCGCGCCCGCACGCGCCGCGACCGACGCAGCCGCCGCCGGGCCGTACACGCCGACCTGGCCCTCGGTGGGCCGGCACACCGCCGCACCCGAATGGTTCCAGGACGCCAAGTTCGGCATCTACTTCCACTGGGGCGTCTTCAGCGTCCCCGCGTACGGCAGCGAGTGGTACCCGCGAAACATGTACCAGACCGGGTCCGGCCCGAACGAGCACCACATCGCGACCTTCGGAACCCCGGCAGCCTGGCCGTACCACACCTTCATCGACGGTGGCCGCGACAAGGCCGGCACCTTCCACCAGTTCGCACCGAAGCTCGTCTCCCAGGGCGGCCAGTTCGACCCCGACGAATGGGCACGGCTGTTCAAGGCCGCCGGCGCCCGCTTCGCCGGGCCCGTCGCCGAACACCATGACGGCTACTCGATGTGGGACAGCCAGGTCAACGAATGGAACTCCGCCGCCCGCGGCCCCAGGCTCGACCTGCTACGCCTGTTCACCGACGCGATCCGCGGTGAGGGCATGAAGCTGCTGGTCGCCATGCACCACGCGTACAACTTCACCGGCTACTACCAGTACGCCCCCGCCCAGAGCGACCCCAGCCTGAAGAAGCTCTACGGTCAGCTCGACCGGACCGCCGCCAACCGGCTCTGGTACGCCAAGCTCAAAGAGGTCGTCGACCGCGCCCACCCCGACATCATCTATCAGGACTTCAACCTCGACGAGGTCGACGAACAGCGGCGCCTGGACTTCCTGTCCTACTACTTCAACCAGGCCGAGGACTGGGGCAAGGAGGTGGTCTCCACCTACAAGGAGCACTACCCGAGCCCCGGCGAGGTGTACGACTTCGAACGCGGCGGGCCGGGCGATCTGCGCGAGCCGTACTGGCTGACCGACGACTCCGTCAGCGGCTCCAGCTGGTGCTACACCACCGGCATCGGCTACTACTCCACCCAGCAGATGATGCATGCCCTGCTCGACCGGGTCAGCAAGGGCGGCAACATGCTCCTCAACGTCGCCCCGACGGCCGACGGCACCATCCCCCAGAGGCAGCGCGACATCCTGCTCGGCATCGGCGACCACCTCACCCGCTTCGGCGATGCCGTCTACGACACCCGCGTCTGGACGGCGTACGGGGAGGGCCCGACCGCGATGGGTGGCGGCTCCTTCACCAAGCCGGTCGTCGGCACCGCCAAGGACATCCGCTTCACGCGGGACAAGGCCGGTACCACCCTCTATGCCACCGCCCTCGGCTGGCCCTCCCATGGACTGACCGTCACCACCTGCTCCCGCAAGCGCATCGACCTCACCGCCCTCACCGGCGTGCGGTTGCTCGGCCCCGCAGCCGGGCAGTCCACCGAGGTCACCGGATGGGTCCAGGACGCCGACGGCCTGCGTATCCCGCTGCCCACGAACGCACCCTTCCCCGCCCACGCCTACACCCTGCGGCTCACCTTCGCCGACGCCATCCCGCCCCTCACTCCGCCCACCCGCATCACCGCCTTCCGCGACGTCGACTTCCACGGTCCCCGCGCGATACTCCCGCTCGGCAGCCACACCGCCGCCCAGCTCCAGGCCGCCGGCATGGCACCCGCGAGCATCTCCTCCCTCCACATCCCCACCGCGTACCGCGTGGTTGGCTACCCCGGCGACCAGTTCACCGGCACCCCGTGGACGTTCACCACCGACACCGCGGACCTGCGCATCACCGGGGCCAATGACCGGATCCGCTCGCTGCGGGTCACCCTTGCGCCCGAGGCATGGCTGTGGATCACCAACACCGCGACCGGTATGGCCGTCGACGGCGGCGGCGACGTGCGCGCCGGGTCCCCGGTCAAGCAGTGGACCGCGAACTCCAGCACCAACCTGCAGTGGCACGCGATCGACCTCGGCACCGGCCGCTACCGGCTCGTCAACCGCACCAACGGCCTGGTCGTCGACGCCACCGGCGTCGCGACCGGCGGCACCGCGTTCCAGGAGATCTGGGACGGCGGCGCCGGCCAGCAGTGGACGATCACCGACCTCGGCACCGGCGCGTACACCATCGCCAACCACGGCAGTGGCCTGCTCCTCGACGGAGCGGGCGCGCGCAACAACGGAGCCCCGCTCAAGCTCGTGGCACCCCGCACCGACGCCACCCTGCGCTGGACGTTCCGCACCGCCCCCTGAACCAGCCGCAGTCGCCGGCCACCGCGACCGCCTGTTGGGGGAGGGCCGGGCGGGGACCGTCTCCTCGACCTCGCCCCGGCCCGCCTCAAAGACTCCGGACTGGTCCGCGGGCGCACCACCCAGCGCACCGACTCCACCCACGTCCTGGCCACCGTCCGGGACTTCACCCGCCTCAAGCCGGTCACCGGGGCCGTGCGCGCGGCCCCGGAGGAACTCGCCCGGGCGGCCGGCCGAGCGCCGGCCGTCCGGGTCGGCGAGGACGGGGGGCCGCCGCTACGGCCGACCGGTACGTCCGGCCACGCACCCACCCGTCCCAAGACCCGGATCTCTGCCACCGGGTGCAGAGGGCCGCCGTCTGATCGAACACCTCAGTCGGGACGCCCATCCTCTGGTAGGCCCTGCACCGCCACCCCTCCGCCGACCTCCTCCAACCCGCCGGCCGGCCCGTCGCCGCCGCCCTGCGACCAGCAGCGATCACTGGGCAAGCCGGCACCGGGCACACGTCCGGCCGGGCCGGTCGCGGGCCGGGTGGCACGGCCGCTGACACCGGTCGCGCCGAAGCGGAAGGAACTGCCGACGCCACCTGCCCCTCCCACCCGGAAATCCCCCGAGCGTGCCACCGCGGCCCGGGTCAAGACGGACGGCCGCGGCCGGACCGCAGAGCGCCGACAACCACGACCGTGCCCGACCGGTCCGCCGATGCGGTGACCCCCGGGCGCACGGCCCGGCGGCAGAACGTCGGCCTGGCGCTGACAGTCCTGCAGCACCGGCTGAACTCGGTGCTGCGGGGCTGGTGCGCGTACTTGCGTCCCGGGGTTTCGAACGTCGCCTTCTGCTACCTCAGCCACCACGTGTGGATGCGGGTCGTCCGGTGGATACGGCGCAAGCACCCCGGGATCACGTGGAAGCAGCTTTGCCGCCGCTACTGCGGAGGCGGCGTAGAGGTCGGCATCGTGGCTGACGGGCCGGCCGCCCTTGCTGTCCTTCTTCTTCCGGTTGCCGACCTCGATGTTGCGGTAGCCGAGGACCGCGACGAGCAACAGCAGGATCCCGCTCCACGTTCACCACGGGAGGTCAGGACCGCCGTACTTGGTGACCAGTCCGCCGGCGGTGACCCCGGCCAGGCCGTAGACGCCCGCCTGGATGGCGCTGTAGGTCAGCGGGGCGAGTCCCGCCGCCCCGGCGCCGGTGACTCTGCCAAGGCCGGCCGTGACGTACGAGTAGAAGGCGCCGGCGTCGACGACATGGCGGCTCATCGCCGCGTAGCCGACGCTGAACAGCAGCAGGACTGCCGCGACGAGCAGGTAGGCGGCGGGGATGCCGGGGCCATTGCCGATGGCGAACATGACGGGCAGCGCACCGCCGACGGCGGTGAGCGGCGCGGCTGCCGCGACGACGAGGAAGACGATTCCGGTGACGCCGATCGAGCCACGCAGGCCCGACGCGGGAGTGGTAGCGGTGGCACCGGTAATGTCGGTAACGGGTTGTGAGGTCAGGTCAGCCATGGTGGTGGCCCTCCGGTGCGCAGCAAGCGTGGGCGGACGGGGCCGGGGGCACGTCGAGGGTGGGGTTGCGGTCGAAGAAGCCGACCGGCTTGAGTCGGCCGCAAGTTCCCTGTGCCCTACAGCGTCTCGGGGGCCACCCGGCTGATGCGCCGGCTCGGTTTCACTCCGCAGGTCCCCGTGTGGCGGGCCGCGGAACGCGACGAACAGGTCGTGGCCGCGTGGAGGGAGGCGACCCGGGCGGAGGTAGAGACGCCCGGGCGGCCTGCGACGGATGGCTCTGCTTCGAGGACGAGGCCGGGTTCACCCGCAGACCGCCCACAGGACGCACCTGGGGCCGACGCGGCACCACCCCGGTCGTGAAGGTCAGCGGCCGGGGCTCCGGGCGGATCTCGGCCGCCGGGCTGCTCGCGATGCGACCGGGCTCGCGGACCCGGCTGTGCCACCGCGTCCTGCGGCACAGCGGTCGCAAGGGCCAACGCCGCAGCCTGTCCGAGCACGACTACATCGGCCTGATGGACGGGGTGCACCACCTGGTCAGGGCACCGATCGTGCTGGTGTGGGACCGGCTGAACACCCACGTCTCCCACGCCATGCGCAGCCTGATCGGCGGACGGGACCGGCTGACCGTGTTCGTCCGGCCCGACTACGCACTCGAGCTGATCGCGGTCGAGTAGCGGTGGGCCCACGTCAAACGAAGCCTGGCGAACCTCGCAAGCGTCGCCCTCGACCAACTCGAAACCCTCGTCCGAAACCGTCTGAAACGCCTGCAGTACCGACCCGACACACTCAACGGCTTCGTCACCGCGACCGGACTCTCCCAGGACCTTCAGTCACCGTCACCTTGAAGTGCCGAAATCAGTAGCTTCAAGGATCGGGGGACACCGGGTGCCATCCGGTGTGGATACAACCGTTCAGATCCGGGACCGCGCGGAACCCGGGGGTCGCTCCTAGAGTCCGAGATAAGGCGGGGTAAGCGGCGACGTGATCGGGGTGGGCACCGCCGTCACCGTGCGGTACGGGGACGGCACGGCGGAGTCCCTGCGGATCAGCGAACTCGCCAGCGCGCTGGACAGGACGTTGACAACGGCCGACAGCCCGCTCGGCCACCGCACGGCGACTCGGTGACGTTCGAGACGCCCGCCGGGCCGGCCACCGCGACGGTGGTGTCCATCGACACGCCGTCCGGCGGGACCTGACCGGATCGGTCCGCGGCTGCACCGACGCACTGCCCGCGAACGACGAACCCCGTGCGCACCGCTGACCTCCGGTGGGCCGACCGGCCGGAGGTCAGCGGTGCGCGCCCGGGACACCGAGGTGGCGGGGCGGACCGCTGCGGCCAGCCGGCACGGTCGGCTCCGCCGTCGCCGTGGCGGCGGCCAGTGACCAGCGACGGGCCGCACCGTCGTGGCCGAACTCGAAAAGGTCGTAGGCCAGGTGCTCGGTCGCGCCGGCGGCGAGGGTGGACTGCACCAGCACGTAGTCGCCCTCGGCCACGGTCCGCTCCAGCCTGCGGTAGGCGCCGTCCCCGGCGGGCAGCGGTTCGGCGTGCACACCGAAGCGGTCGCAGAGCCGGGCCGCGAACACCAGACATTCTGCCGGGTCCTGCCCGAGCAGCTGCACCGCACGCTCGGTGTTCACCGGCCGCTCCCCGCCCGTCGGGCCGTACGGCCGCAGATAGGGCAGTCCGTGCGGCGGGTCCTCCAACGGACCGAGCACGTCCCAGTGCTCGACGAGCAGGCCCCGGTACGTCCTGAAGAGGTCGACGGAACCCAACGGACCGCCCGGCAGCCCCTCGCACGTCCCGATCATGGCGAGGAGGCCGTCCTCCTCGACCGCCAGCTCAAGGCTGTAGCGGAAATCCGGCGGCAGTCCCGCCAGGAGGTCCGCCAGCGCCGGCCTGTCGCCCGCCTGTGGATCGGACACCGCGTGCTCGCGGTAGTGCGCGGCGCACAGGGCGGCTGCGCCCACCTCGTCACGGGTGTCGAAGATGCGCTCGATCCGTTGGGCAAGACGGGACGACGTCATGGCCACTCCTACTGAGGTTTTCAGGGTGGGGTCGGTGGTCTGAGAGTCAGGCCGGTGGCGGTCAGGCATCCGTCGATCAGGTGGGGTCGGAGTTGGATTCGGCG
>NZ_JBHXKE010000182.1:0-20228 GCF_042722765.1 Kitasatospora sp. NPDC058406 | reverse complement strand
GACGTGTCGCGGGCGGCCCCCCCCGGAACTCCGGGGGCGCGGCCCGCGCGCGTCCGGGGTCGGGCCCGCACCCCGGTCCCAGGGCACCCCGGTCCCCGGGCACCCCGGTCCCGGCAGGGGAGGGGTAGGGGTAGGCCGCCGCCCGGGAGGCGGCCTACGTTCGGCCCAGGCTGGCAGGAGTGCGGACACGCGCTTCGGCGGTCCCCCGCATCGCTTCCCCGCGCTCCGCGCGAACCGAACTTGGTGAGGCCTGAGTTGGTGGCTCAAGAGAAGCTCCTCGACTATCTCAAGCGGGTCACGGCGGATCTGCACCAGACCCGTGAGCGGCTCCACAAGGCTGAGTCCGCCGATCGGGAGCCGATCGCGATCGTGGCCATGAGCTGCCGCTACCCGGCCGGCGTCCGTAGCCCCGACGACCTGTGGCGGCTGGTGAACGCCGGCGCCGACGCCATCGGCCGCCCGCCCGCGGACCGCGGCTGGGACCTCGACGACGCCTACGACGAGGGCTCCGGGACCACCGACGGGCGGTCCTCCGAGGGCGGCTTCCTGGACGGGGCCGGCGAGTTCGACGCGGCGTTCTTCGACATCAGCCCGCGCGAGGCGCTGTCGATGGACCCGCAGCAGCGGCAGGTGCTCGAAGCGTCCTGGGAGGCCCTGGAGCGGGCGGGGGTGGACCCGACCACGCTGCGCGGCAGTCGTACCGGCGTGTTCATCGGCTCCAACACGCAGGACTACGTCCGGCTCATCGGCGGCAGCGTGCAGGCGGCCGAGGGCTTCCTGATCACGGGCACCACCGCGGCCGTCCTCTCCGGCCGGGTGTCCTACACGCTCGGCCTCGAAGGCCCCGCCGTCACGATCGACACCGCCTGCTCCTCGTCGCTGGTCGCCATCCACCTCGCCGCGCAGGCCCTGCGCGCCGACGAGTGCACGATGGCGCTGGCCGGCGGCGTGACCGTGATGGCCACCCCGGGCGCGTTCACCGAGTTCGGCCGCCAGCGCGGTCTGGCCGCCGACGGCCGCTGCAAGGCGTTCTCCGCCGAGGCCGACGGCATCGGGCTCTCCGAGGGCGTCGGCCTGCTGCTGCTGGAGCGGCTCTCCCGGGCCCGGCGGCTCGGCCACCCCGTCGTCGGCGTCATCCGGGGCAGCGCCGTCAACCAGGACGGCGCCAGCAACGGCATCGCCGCTCCCAACGGCCCCTCCCAGCAGCGCGTCATCCGGCAGGCGCTGGCCAACGCCGGGCTCTCGGTCGACGACGTCGACCTGATCGAGGCGCACGGCACCGGCACCCGGTTGGGCGACCCGATCGAGGCCCAGGCCGTGCTCGCCACCTACGGGCAGGACCGCACCGCCGGCCGCCCGGCCCGGCTGGGCTCGGTCAAGTCGAACATCGGCCACACCCAGGCCGCCGCGGGCGTCGCCGGTGTGATGAAGGCCGTGCTGGCGATGCGGCACGAGACCATGCCGAAGTCGCTGCACCTGGACGAGCCCAGCCCGCACGTCGACTGGGCGGCCGGTGACGTCGAACTGCTCACCGAGGCCCTCCCCTGGCCCCGCCGGGACACCCCCCGCCGGGCCGGTGTCTCCTCGTTCGGGGTCAGCGGCACCAACGTCCACATGATCATCGAGGAGCCGCCCGCGCCGACCGAGGCCGGGACCGACACGGACGGCGCGGACGACGCGGACGGGGCCGGCGCGGCCGCGGAGCAGCCGGCCCCGTCCGGGCCGGCCCCGCTGCTGCCGGCCCCCGTGGTGCTGTCCGCCCGGGACGCCGACGCCCTGCGCGCGCAGGCCCGGCAGCTCTACACCTTCGTCGAGGACCGGCCCCGGGTGCGGATCGCCGACCTGGGCCACGCCCTGGCGACCGGCCGCGCCGCGCTGGAGCACCGCGCCGTGCTGCTCGCCGACGACCGGGAGTCGCTCCTGAGCGGCCTCGCCGCCCTCGCCGTCGGCGAGCCCGGCTCCGGCCTGGTCACCGGCGAGCCGGCCGAGGGCAAGCTCGCCTTCCTCTTCACCGGCCAGGGCGCCCAGCGGACCGCCATGGGCCGCCGGCTCGCCGAGCGGTTCCCCCGGTACGCGGAGGCGTTCGACACCGTCGCCGCCGCCCTCGACCGCCACCTCGTCCGGCAGCCCGGGGACCTCCCGCTGCGGGACGTCCTCGACAGCGACCTCCTGCACCGGACCGGCTACGCCCAGCCGGCGCTGTTCGCCGTCGAGGTCGCCCTGCTGGAGACCGTCCGCGGCCTCGGCCTGGAGCCCGAGATCGTCGCCGGCCACTCGGTCGGCGAGATCGCCGCCGCCCACGCCGCCGGCGTGCTCTCCCTGGACGACGCCGCCGCCCTGGTCGTCGCCCGCGGCCGGCTGATGCAGGCGCTGCCGTCCGGCGGCGCCATGCTCGCCGTCCGCGCCACCGAGGACGCCGTCCGGGCGGCCGGCCCCGACGACCTCGACATCGCCGCCGTCAACGGTCCGTCCGCCGTCGTGCTCTCCGGCCCCGAGGCCGCGGTCGACCGGTTCGCCGAGAAGGCCCGCGCCGCCGGCTGGAAGACCAGCAGGCTCAACACCAGCCACGCGTTCCACTCCCGGCTCATGGAGCCGATGCTCGCCGAGTTCGGTGCGGTGGTCCGCGGCCTCGACTTCGCCGAACCCACCCTCGCGGCGGTGTCCGCCGTGACCGGCCGCCCGGTCGCCGTCGGCCAGTGGAGCGACCCGCAGTACTGGGTCGACCAGGTGCGCAGCCCCGTCCGCTTCGCCGACGCCGTCCGGGCGCTGGACGCCCTGGGCGCCGGCCGCTACCTGGAACTCGGCCCCGACACCGTGCTGGCCGCGATGGCCGCGGAGACGCTGCCGGAGGCCGGGGCGTGCGTCGCCGCGCTGCACCGGGACCGCGACGAGGTCACGGCGTTCCTCACCGCCCTGGCCAGGATCCACGCCGCGGGCTCCGCCGTGACCTGGTCGGCCCTGCACCCCGTGCGCCCCGCCGAGCCGCTCGACCTGCCCACCTACCCGTTCCGGCAGGAGCTGTACTGGCCCTCACCGGCCGACCTGGTCACCGTCGACGCCGCCGGACTGGGGCTGACCGCGACCGGGCACCCGCTGCTCGGCGCGGTGCTGACCCTCGCCGACGGCGACGGCAGCGTCTTCACCGGGCGGATCGCCGTCCAGACCCACCCCTGGCTCGCCGACCACGCCGTGCTCGGCACCGCCGTCCTGCCCGGCACCGCGATGGTCGAACTGGCGCTGCGGGCCGGCGAACAGGTCGACACGCCGGTGCTGGAGGAGCTCACCGTCCAGGCCGCGCTCACCGTCCCCGCGTCCGGGGGCGTCGCGCTGCAGGTCGTCACCGGCGCCGCCGACGAGAGCGGCCGGCGCACCGTCGGCGTCCACTCCCGCCGCGAGGACGCGCTGCCCGACGAGCCGTGGACGCTGCACGCCACCGGGTACCTCGCCCCCGCCGGCCCGCAGACCCCGCCGGACGACCTGGACGTCTGGCCGCCGGCCGGCGCCACCCGCCTGCCGGTCGACGGCTTCTACGAACGGCTGTCCGGCGCCGGCTTCGGCTACGGGCCGGCGTTCCAGGGCCTGACCGCCGCCTGGCGGCTCGGCGACGACGTCTACGCCGAGGTGACCCTGCCGGAGTCCGAGACCGGCCAGGCCGCCCGCTTCCAGCTCCACCCCGCCCTGCTGGACGCCGCGATGCACGGCGCGGCCCTCGCCGGGGCCGGCGCCGACGGCTCGGCCCGGATGGCGTTCGCCTTCACCGACCTCGCCGTGCACGCCGTCGGCGCCACCGCGCTGCGCGTCCGGCTCACCCCGTCCGGCACCGACCGGGTCGCGCTCCTCGCCGCGGACGGCACCGGTGCCCCCGTCGTGACCATCGGCTCGATGGTCATGCGGCCGGTCGCCGCCGGCCCGCTCGCGGTCGGGCCGCGCCAGGCACCCCGCTCGCTGTTCGGCGTCGACTGGGTCGAACGCCGGCTGGAGGAGACCCCGGCCCCGACCGGCTGGGCGGCCCTCGGAGCCGTCCGGGACACCGGCCTGCCGCTGGCCGGCCCGGACGCCCCGGCCGACCCGCCGGCCGTCCTGCTGCTGGACTGCCCGCCCGGGCACGCCGACCACGACGACCCGGCCGGTCCGGCCGCCCGCGTCCGCACCGCCACCCGGCGGGTGCTGGCCGCGCTCCAGGAGTGGATCGGCGACGAGCGGTACGCCGGGACCACGCTGGTCGTCACCACCACCGGCGCCGTCGCCGGCGGCCCCGGCGAGGAGCCCACCGACCTCGCGCACGCCGCCGTCTGGGGCCTGGTCCGCTCCGCCCAGTCCGAGTACCCGGCCAGGATCGTCCTGGCCGACGTCGACGGCAGCGCGGCGTCCTGGGCCGCCCTTCCCGCCCTGGTCTCCGCCGGTGACGTCCCGCAGGCCCTGGTCCGGGGCGGCGCCGTCGCCGCGCCCCGGCTGGCCCGCATCCTGCCCGACCCGGCGATGACCCCGCCCGACGCGCCCGCCTGGCGGCTGGAGAAGGCCGCCGGCGGCGACACCCTGGACCAGCTACGGCTGGTCGCCTGCCCCGCGCCCGAGAGTCCGCTGGAGCCGGGCATGGTGCGGGTCGCCGTCCGCGCCGCCGGCCTGAACTTCCGCGACGTGCTGATCGCCCTCGGCGTCCACCCCAGCGACAACCCGCTCGACCTCGGCAGCGAGGGCGCCGGCGTCGTCCTGGAGGTCGGCCCGGACGGGCCGGACCTCGCCCCGGGCGACCGGGTCATGGGCGCGTTCGCCGGGGGCTTCGGCCCGGTCGCGGTCACCGACGGGCGGCTCCTGGCCCGGATCCCGTCCGACTGGACGTTCGCCGAGGCCGCCGCCGTGCCGATGGCCTACCTCACCGCCTACTACGCGCTGGTCGACCTGGCCGACGTGCAACCCGGCGAGACCGTGCTGGTGCACGCCGGCGCCGGTGGCGTCGGCACCGCCGCGATCCAGATCGCCCGGCACCTCGGCGCCCGGGTCCTGGCCACCGCGAGCCCTGCCAAGTGGGACGCCCTGCGCGCCCTCGGCCTGCCCGACGAGGACATCGCCTCCTCCCGCACCACCGCGTTCGCCGCGGAGTTCGCCCGCGCCACCGGCGGCCGGGGCGCCGACGTCGTGCTCAACTCCCTGGCCAACGAGCTCATCGACGCGTCCCTGACCCTGCTGCCGGCCGGCGGCCGGTTCCTGGAGATGGGCAAGACCGACCTGCGCGACCCGGCCCTCCTCGCCGCCGACCACCCCGGCGTCCGCTACCGGCCGTTCGACCTCTTCGAGGCCGGCCCGGACCGGATCGGCGCGATGCTCACCGAGATCCTCGCGCTGTTCGACGCCGGCGAGCTGCGGCTGCCCCCGGTGCGCGCGTGGGACGTCCGGCAGGCCCGCGACGCGTTCCGCTTCGTCAGTCAGGCCAAGCACATCGGCAAGAACGTCCTGGTGATGCCCCGCCAGGCCCGCGAGAGCGGGACCACGGTCGTCACCGGCGCCACCGGCACGCTCGGCCGGCTGCTCGTCCGCCACCTCGTGCACACCCGGGGCGTCCGCGACCTGCTGCTGCTCAGCCGCAGCGGCACCGACGCGCCCGGCGCCGCCGACCTGTGGTCCGAGCTGACCGACGCCGGCGCGAGGGTCCGGCTGGTCCGCTGCGACGTCGCCGACCGCACCGACCTCGACCGGGTGCTCGACGGCGTGGACGTCCGTGCCGTCGTGCACGTCGCGGGCGTCCTGGACGACACCGTGCTCACCGCACTGACCCCCGACCGGCTCGACGCGGTGCTCCGCGCCAAGGTCGACGCGGTGGTCAACCTGCACGAGGCCACCGCCGGCGCCGACCTCGACGCGTTCGTCCTGTACTCCTCGGTCGCCGGCCTGTTCGGCACCCCGGGACAGGGCAACTACGCCGCCGCCAACGCGTTCCTCGACGCCTTCGCCGCCGCCCGCCGCAGCCGCGGCCTGCCCGGCACCTCGCTCGCCTGGGGCGCCTGGGACACCGACGCCGGCATGGCCCAGAACCTGTCGGAGGTCGACCGCCGGCGGCTCAGCCGCGGCGGCATCGCACCGCTGGCGGTCCCCGAGGCCCTCGGCCTGTTCGACACCGCCCTCGACTCCGAGCATCCGCTGCTGGTGCCGATCCGGATCGACCACACCGTGCTGCGCGCCCGCCAGGGCGACGCCGGCCTGCCCCCGCTGCTGCGCGGCATGGTCCGCGAGAACGTCCGGCGCGCCGCCACCGGCGCCACCGCCGCCTCCCTGCTCCAGCGCCTCGCCGAGCTGGCCCCCGCCGACCAGGACCGGCTGCTCCTCGACCTGGTCCGCACCCAGGTCGCCGCGGTGCTCGGCCACGGCTCCGGTGACGCCGTCCCGGCCGGCCGGGCCTTCAGCGAGCTGGGCTTCGACTCGCTGACCGCCGTCGAACTGCGCAACCGGCTCAACGCCGCCACCGCGCTGCGCCTGCCGGCGACGCTCACCTTCGACTACCCGACCCCGCAGGCGCTGGTCGCCTTCCTGCGCGGCGAACTGGTCGGCGCGCTGGCCGAGCAGGCCGTCCCGGCCACTGCCGTCACGTCCCGGCCCGCCGGGACCGACCTCGACGACCCCGTCGTCATCGTCGGCCTGGGCTGCCGCCTCCCCGGCGGGGCGGACACCCCCGAGGCGTTCTGGCGGCTGCTCGCCGACAGCCGGGACGGCGTCTCCGGCTTCCCCGACGACCGCGGCTGGGACCTCGACTCGCTCTACCACCCCGACCCGGACCACCCCGGCACCTCCTACGTCGACGAGGGCGGGTTCCTCGCCGGGGCCGGCCGGTTCGACGCCGGGTTCTTCGGCATCAGCCCGCGCGAGGCCGTCACCATGGACCCGCAGCAGCGACTGATGCTGGAGACCTCCTGGGAGGCGCTGGAGCGCGCCGGCATCGACCCGACCGCGCTGCGCGGCAGCCGGACCGGCGTGTTCGCCGGCGTCCTCTACAGCGACTACGGCACGCTGCTGCGCCAGGCCAGCGCCGGAGCCGAGGGCTACGCCGGGGCGGCCAGCGCCGGCAGCCTGGTCTCCGGCCGGGTCTCCTACACCTTCGGGTTCGAGGGCCCGGCGATCACCGTCGACACCGCCTGCTCCTCCTCCCTGGTCGCCCTGCACCTCGCCGCCCAGGCGCTGCGCTCCGGCGAGTGCGACCTCGCGTTGGCCGGTGGCGTCACCGTCATGGCGACCCCGGGCGCCTTCGTCGAGTTCAGCCGGCAGCGCGGCCTCGCCGCCGACGGCCGGTGCAAGGCCTTCGCCGCCGCCGGTGACGGCACCGGCTGGGGCGAGGGCGCGGGCGTCGCCCTGCTCGAACGGCTCTCCGACGCCCGCCGGGCCGGCCACCCGGTGCTCGCCGTGCTCCGCGGCAGCGCCGTCAACCAGGACGGTGCCAGCAACGGCATCACCGCGCCCAACGGCCCCTCCCAGCAGCGCGTCATCCGCCAGGCCCTCGCCACCGCCGGGCTGACCCCCGCCGGGGTCGACGCGGTCGAGGCCCACGGCACCGGCACCTCCCTCGGCGACCCGATCGAGGCCCAGGCCCTGCTGGCCACCTACGGCCAGGACCGGACCGGGGGCGTGCCGCTCTGGCTCGGCTCGGTCAAGTCGAACATCGGGCACACCCAGGCCGCGGCCGGCGTCGCCGGCGTCATCAAGATGGTGCTGGCCATGCACTACGGCGTGCTGCCCCGCACGCTGCACGTCGACCGGCCCTCCCCCCAGGTCGACTGGGCGGCCGGAGCGGTGGAGCTGCTCGCCGAGGGCCGTCCCTGGCCGCGCGCCGCGCACCCGCGCCGGGCCGGGGTCTCCTCGTTCGGCATCAGCGGCACCAACGCCCACATCATCCTCGAGGAGGCCCCCGCCGCCCAGGCGGAGGAGCCGCAGGCCGGCCGCCCGCTGCCCGTCGTACCGCTGGTGCTCTCCGGGCACGACGCCGCCGGCCTGGCGGGCCAGGCCGCCCGGATGCTGGACTTCCTCGACACGCGCCCCACCGCGCGGCTGCTGGACGTCGGCCACTCGCTGGCCGGCCGGGCGGCGCTGCCGCACCGGGCGGTGGTGCTGGCACGCACCGGCGACCAGACCGTGACGGAGCTGCTCGACCTCGCCGACGGCGTGCGGAGCGGAGGCGTCGCCGCCGAGGGCCGGCTGGCGGTGGTGTTCACCGGTCAGGGGTCGCAGCGGGTCGGGATGGGTCGCGGGTTGTACGACACCTTCCCGGTGTTCGCGACCGCCTATGACGAGGCGTGCGAGGCGCTGGGGCTGAGGCTGCACGGGCTGGACGCGGAGTCGCTGGACCGGACGGGTTCGGCGCAGCCGGCGATCTTCGCGGTGGAGGTGGCGCTGCTGGCGCTGGTCCGTTCGTGGGGTGTGACGCCGGATGTCGTGGCGGGTCACTCGGTGGGTGAGATCACGGCCGCGTACGCCGCCGGGGTCCTCTCCCTGGCGGATGCGGCGAAGCTGGTGGCGGCGCGGGGCCGGTTGATGCAGGCGCTGCCGTCGGGTGGGGCGATGCTGGCGGTCGGGGCGTCGGAGGCGAAGGTGTGCGGGGCGTTCCCGGACATCGACCTGGCTGCGGTCAACGGGCCGGCCGCGGTGGTCGTGTCGGGCGCCGAGGACGAGATCGTGCGGATCGCCGAACTCGCTGCCGAGCGGGGCTGGAAGACGTCGCGGCTGCGGACCAGTCACGCGTTCCACTCCCGGCTGATGGAGCCGATGCTCGACGAGTTCGCGGAGGTCGTCCGGAGCCTGCGGTTCGGTGCACCCCGCCTGGCCGCGGTCTCCACCGTCACGGGCGCCGCCGTCTCCGAGGGGGAGTGGTCGGACCCGGAGTACTGGGTCGACCAGGTCCGCCGCCCGGTCCGCTTCGCCGACGCCGTCACCGCCCTCGACGCCGACCGGGTCCTCGAACTCGGCCCCGACGGCGTCCTCACCGCACTCGTGCAGGACACCCGCCCCGAGCTGACCGCCGTCGCGGCCCTGCGCCGCGACCGCGAGGAGTCCGAGACGCTGCTCACCGCGCTCGGGCGGCTGTTCACGGTCGGCGTCGCGGTGGACTGGGCGGCGGTCTTCGCCGGTACCGGCGCGACCCGGCTCGAACTGCCCACCTACGCCTTCCAGCACGTCACCTACTGGCCCCGCCCGCGCCGCGGGCTGCACGTGACCGACCCGGCCGGCCTCGGCCTGGTCGGCACCGGCCACGCCCTGCTCGGCGCGGCGGTGGAACTGCCCGACTCGCCGACCACCGTGCTCACCGGCCGGCTCTCGGTGGCCACCCACCCCTGGCTGGCCGACCACGTCGTGCTCGACCGGGTCGTGGTGCCCGGTACCGCGCTGGTCGAGATGGCGCTGGCCGCCGGCGACCGGGCGGGCGCCCCGGCGCTGGAGGAACTGGTCCTGCGGACCCCGCTGACCCTGACGGCGGGCGGCGGCGTCCAGGTGCGCGTCACGGTCGCGGCCGGTGCGGACGACGGACGGCACCAGGTCACGCTGCACGCCCGTGCCGACGAGACCGAGCCGTGGACCGTCCACGCGACCGGTTCGCTCACCGCCCAGGGCGAGGAGCCGGCCGACCCCGGACTGGTCGTCTGGCCGCCGGCCGGAGCCGAGCCGGTACCGGTCGAGGACTTCTACCCGGCGCTGGCCGCCACCGGAATGGCCTACGGGCCCGCCTTCCGGGGCCTGCGCAAGGTCTGGCGGCACGGCACGGAGGTGCTGGCCGAGGTCGGCACCGAGGAGGCGGTCGCCGGATACGCGCTGCACCCGGCGCTCTTCGACGCCGCCCTGCACGCCGTCGGAGCCGGCGGGCTGCTGCCCGAGCACGGCGTCCGCCTGCCCTTCGAGTTCGCGGGCGTGCGGATCTCCGGCGAGGCCGGAACGGTCCTGCGGGTGCGGCTCACCCCCGGGACGCGCCCCGACAGCGTGCGGGTGGCACTGGCCGACGAGTCCGGCCTGCCGGTCGCCGAGGTCGAGCAGCTGACGCTCCGGCCGGTCTCCGGGGTCCAGCTCTCGGCCGCCGACCGGCTCCTCTACGGCGTGGAGTGGGTGCCGGAGGAGACCGAGGTGTCCGCGGAGCCCCGTGTCACGATCCCGCTCGGCGCCGCGCTGCCCGCCCCCGCCCCGGTGGTGACGGTCGACGCGACCGCGCCCGGCGCGGCGGGTGAGCGCGCAGCCGCCCTGCTCACCCTGCTGCAGACCTGGTTCGCCGACCCGGCCCGGGCCGACTCCCGGCTCGTCGTGCGGACGTCGGGCGCGGTCGGCGAGGAGATCACCGACGCCGACGGCGCCGCGCTGTGGGGTCTGGTGCGGTCGGCGCAGGCCGAACACCCGGACCGGCTCCATCTGGTGGACGCGGCCGAGGACGTGTTCTATCCGCTGCCGGAGGCCCTGGTCCGCGACGGCGTCGTCCGCGTGCCGCGCCTGGCCCGGATCCGGGCGTCGGGCACGGCGGACCTCGGCGACGGCCTCGTGGTCGTCACCGGTGCCACCGGCACCCTCGGGCGACTGCTCGTCCGGCACCTGCTGCAGACGCACGGCGTCCGTGACCTGCTGCTGCTCTCCCGGTCCGGCGGGGCCGCCGACCCCGACCTCGACCTCGACGGCGTGACCGTACGGTCGGCCGCGTGCGACCTGGCCGACGCCGACGCCGTCGCCGAGGTCCTGCGGGACGAGCCGGTCACCGCGGTGATCCACGCCGCCGGCGTGCTCGACGACGCGCTCCTCGCCGACCTCACCCCGGAGCGGCTGCGGACGGTGTTCCGCGCCAAGGTGGACGCCGCCGCCAACCTGCGCGCCGCCACGGCCGACCGGCCCCTGACGGCGTTCGTGCTGTACTCCTCGGCCGCCGGCCTGTTCGGCGGTCCCGGCCAGGCCAACTACGCCGCCGCCAACGCCTTCCTGGACGCCTACGCCGCCGAACTGCGGTCGCAGGGCGTCCCGGCCACCTCGCTCGCCTGGGGCCTGTGGGACGCCGGGATGGGCAGCGGGCTCAGCGACGCCGAACGCGCGAGGGCCCGGCAGGGCGGCATCGTGCCGCTCGGTGCCGAGCAGGGCCTCGCCGCGTTCGACGCCGCGCTGGCCGCCGACCGCGCGGCCGTCGTGCCGCTCGGGCTCGACCTGGCCGCGCTGCGGACCCGGCCCTGGGTGCCGCCGCTGCTGCGCGGGCTGGTGCCGGCGCCGGGACGGCCCGCGGCGGCCACGGCGGGCGGCGGGTTTGCCGCCCGCCTGGCCGGGCTGGCGGAGGCCGAACGCGAGCGGGTCGGCCTCGACCTGGTCCGCACACACGTGGCCGCGGTCCTCGGCCACGCCGACGGGTCGGCGGTCGCCGCGGACCTGCCGTTCAGCGAGCTGGGCTTCGACTCGCTGACCGCCGTCGAACTGCGCAACCGGCTCAACGCGGTGACCGGACTGCGGCTCTCCTCCACGCTGGTCTTCGACTACCCGAACGTCGTCGCACTCGCCGCGTACCTGGCCGACGAACTCGCCGGGGCGGTCGCGGCGGCGGCCCCGGTGGTGACCGCCGCGGTCGCCTCGGACGAGCCGATCGCGATCGTGGGGATGGCGTGCCGGTTCCCCGGGGGCGTCGCGTCGCCGGAGGACCTGTGGGAGCTGGTGGCGTCCGGGCGGGACGGGATCGGGTTCTTCCCCGAGGACCGTGGCTGGGACGTGGAGAACCTGTACCACCCCGACCCGGACCACCCCGGTACGTCGTACACGCGGGAGGGTGGATTCCTCTACAGCGCGGGGGACTTCGATCCGGAGGTGTTCGGGATCTCGCCGCGCGAGGCGCTGGCGATGGACCCGCAGCACCGGCTGCTGCTGGAGACGTCGTGGGAGGCGTTCGAGCGGGCGGGTATCGACCCGCTGGGGCTGCGTGGTTCGCGGACCGGAGTGTTCGCCGGTGTCATGTACAACGACTACTCGATGGTGCTGGGGGCCTCGGACGACAGTGCCGAGGGCTTCATGGGCACCGGCGGGAGCATCGCGTCGGGCCGGGTGTCGTACACCTTCGGCCTGGAGGGCCCGGCGGTCACCGTCGACACGGCGTGCTCGTCCTCGCTGGTCGCTCTGCACCTCGCGGTGCAGGCGCTGCGCAGCGGGGAGTGTGACGCGGCGCTGGCCGGCGGCGTGACCGTCATGGGTACCCCGAACACCTTCGTCGGGTTCTCGCGGCAGCGCGGTCTCGCGGCCGACGGCCGGTGCAAGTCCTTCGCGGACGGCGCCGACGGCACCGGCTGGGGCGAGGGTGTCGGCATGCTGCTCGTGGAGCGGCTGGCCGATGCCGAGCGCCTGGGCCACCCGGTCCTGGCGGTGGTGCGGGGCAGTGCGGTGAACCAGGACGGTGCGTCCAACGGTCTGACCGCGCCGAACGGTCCGTCGCAGCAGCGGGTGATCCGCCAGGCGCTGGCCAACGCACGGCTCGACGCCGGCGACGTCGACGTGGTGGAGGCCCACGGGACGGGCACGCCGCTGGGCGACCCGATCGAGGCCCAGGCCCTCCTGGCGACCTACGGGCGCGACCGCTCCGGCGAGCCGCTGTGGCTGGGTTCGGTGAAGTCGAACCTCGGGCACACCCAGGCGGCGGCCGGTGTCGCGGGCATCATCAAGATGGTGGAGTCGATGCGGCACGGCGTGCTGCCCGGCACGCTGCACGTGGACGAGCCGTCCTCGCAGGTGGACTGGTCCGCCGGTGCGGTGGAGCTGCTGACCGAGGCCCGCGACTGGCCCGCGACCGGCCGGCCGCGCCGGGCCGGGGTGTCCTCGTTCGGCATCAGCGGCACCAACGCCCACGTCATCCTCGAAGGCGTGCCGCTCACCGAACCGGCCACCGGGTCGGACGAGTTGCCGCTGCGTGCACGGCCGGCGGCCCCCGTCGTCCTCACCGCCGCCGACGAGGCCGGGCTGCGTGCCCAGGCCGAACAGCTCTACGGACTGGACGCACCGGTCACGGGCCTGGCCCGGGCGCTGACCCGGCGCGCGGCGCTGCGGCACCGCGCGGTCGTCGTGGCCGCCGACCAGGCTGCCCTGGACGAGGGCCTGGCGGCGGTGGCCGCCGGATCCCACCCGCTGACCGGGGTCGCCGGGCACGGCCGACTGGCGGTGGTGTTCACCGGCCAGGGGTCCCAGCGGGTCGGTATGGGCCGGGAGTTGTACGAGGCGTTCCCGGTGTTCGCCGCGTCCTTCGACGAGGTGGGCGCCGCGCTCGGCCTCCCGCTGCACGAGGTCCTGGAGGACCGGGAACGGCTGGACCTGACCGGCTGGGCGCAGCCGGCGATCTTCGCGGTCGAGGTGGCGCTGCTGGCGTTGGTCCGCTCGTGGGGTGTCACGCCGGATGTCGTGGCCGGTCACTCGGTCGGTGAGATCACGGCCGCGTACGCCGCCGGGGTCCTCACGCTGAAGGATGCGGCGAAGCTGGTGGCGGCGCGGGGCCGGCTGATGCAGGCGCTGCCGGCCGGCGGCGCGATGCTGGCCGTCGGGGCGTCGGAGGGCGAGGTGCGGGAGGCGTTCCCGGACATCGACCTCGCGGCGGTCAACGGGCCGGACGCGGTGGTCGTCTCCGGTGCCGAGGACGACATCGTGGCGATCGCCGAGCTGGTGACCGAGCGGGGCTGGAAGACCAACCGCCTGCGGACCAGCCACGCGTTCCACTCCCGGCTGATGGAGCCGATGCTGGCGGAGTTCCGCACGGTCGTGGAGACGATCGGCCTCGTCGACCCGGTACTTCCCGCCGTCTCGACCGTGACCGGCACTCCGGTGACGCCCGGTCAGTGGTCGGACCCCGAGTACTGGGTCGACCAAGTCCGCCGCCCGGTCCGCTTCGCCGACGCGGCCGTGGCCCTGGGCGCGGACCGGATCCTGGAACTCGGCCCGGACAGCGTGCTCGCCGTCCTGGCGGGCGTGCTCTGCCCGGACGCCGTGGCGGTGGCCGGACTGCGCAGGGACCGGGACGAGCCCGCCGTGCTGCTGACAGCGCTGGCCGAGCTGTACGTACGGGGCCAGCGGGTCGACTGGCCCGCCGTGTTCGACGGCACCGGCGCCCCCCGGGTCGAGCTGCCCACCTACCCCTTCCAGCGCCGGCGCTACTGGCCCCGGCCGCGGACCGGCGCGAGCCGCGACGCGATCGGCCTCGGGCTGGCCGAGACCGGCCACCCGCTGCTCGGAGCGGCCGTCGAGGCCCCCGACGCGGCGACGACGCTGCTCACCGGCCTGCTGTCGTTGCGCACCCACCCGTGGCTGGCCGACCACGTCGTGCAGGGCAGCCCGCTGGTACCGGGGACCGCGCTGGCCGAGATGGCCCGCGCAGCCGGCGAGCGAGCCGGTGCCCCGGTCGTGGAGGAACTGCTGCTGCAGGCTCCGCTGCCGCTGCCCGAGCGCGGTGGTGTCCAGCTCCGCGCCACCGTCGCCGCGCCCGACGCCGACGGCCGGCGCGCGCTGTCGGTGCACGCCCGCGCCGAGGACGACGACCCCTGGACGACGCACGCCACCGGCGTGCTGGCCGCCGCGGACGAGCGGTCGCCCGCCGAGGTGGACCTGGTCTCCTGGCCGCCGACCGGCGCCGACCCGCTGGACCTCTCCGGTTTCTACCCGGAGACAGCGGCCGGCGGGCTCGCCTACGGCCCCGCGTTCCAGGGCCTCAAGGGCGTCTGGAAGCGCGGTGAGGAGGTGTTCGCCGAGGTCGAGCTCGATCACGCGACCGCCGGGTACGCGCTGCACCCGGCACTGTTCGACGCGGTCCTGCACGCGATCGCCGCCGGCGGCCTGTTCACCGACGGCGACGTCCGGCTCCCGTTCGCCGTCACCGGCTTCCGGTCCTTCGGGCCGGCCGGTACGCGGCTTCGGGCGCACCTGACCCTGGCCGGAGGCGCCGACACCGTACGGCTGCTGCTCGCCGACGCGTCCGGCACACCGGTCGCCGAGGTCGACGGCCTGGTGCTGCGCCCGGTCTCGTCCGTCCGCCCGGGAGCTGCTGCGGCCGAGCGGCTGCTCTACGCGGTGGAGTGGGCCGCGCAGGAGGTGGCGGGTGAGGTGCCGGGTGCGGTGATCCGTCTCGGTGACGCGCTGCCGTCGCCGGTGCCGGTGCTGTTGGTGGATGCGACGGCGGCGGGTGCGGCCCGGGAGCGGGCGGCCCGGTTGCTGGTGCTGCTCCAGTCGTGGCTGGCCGACGCGGCGTGGTCCGAATCGCGCCTGGTGGTGCGGACGTTCGGTGCGGAAGGCGCGGAGATCACCGACGCCGATGGTGCCGCGTTGTGGGGTCTGGTGCGGTCGGCGCAGGCCGAGCATCCGGACCGGCTCCACTTGGTGGACGCGGCTGAGGACGTGTTCTATCCGCTGCCGCAGGCGCTGGTGCGCGAGGGCGTGGTGTCCGCGCCGCGTCTGGTGCGGGTGACGGGCTCCGCGTCCGCGCCGGTGGAGTTCGGCGACGGCACGGTGGTGGTGACGGGTGCGACCGGCACGCTCGGTGCCCTGGTAGCCCGGCACCTGGTCGAGAACCACGGTGTCCGTGACCTGCTGTTGCTGTCCCGCTCCGGTGGGGATGCCGGACTCGTCGAGGAGCTCGCTTCGGCGAAGGTGCGGGCGGTGGCCTGTGACGTGGCCGATGCCGGGGCGGTGGCCGAGGCGTTGCGGGGCGAGCCGGTGACCGCGGTGATCCACGCCGCCGGTGTGCTGGACGACGCCCTCCTCGCCGATCTGACGCCCGAGCGCCTCGACACGGTGCTGCGCTCCAAGGTCGACGCCGCGCGCAACCTCGCCGCCGCGACGGAGGGCCGGACGCTCAGCGCCTTCGTCCTCTACTCCTCGGCGGCCGGTCTGTTCGGCAACGCCGGCCAGGCCAACTACTCCGCGGCCAACACGTTCCTGGACGCCTACGCGACCGAGCTGCGGTCGCAGGGCGTACCGGCGACGTCGCTGGCCTGGGGCCTGTGGGACGCGGGTATGGCCGGCGGGCTCAGCGAAGCCGAGCTGGCCCGGGCCCGGCAGGGCGGCATCCTGCCGCTGACCGCCGAGCAGGGGCTCGCGGCCTTCGACGCCGCGCTGGGTACGGGCCGGGCGGCCGTCGCGCCGCTGGCGCTCGACACGGCCCCGCTGCGCGAGGCCGCCGCGGCCGGGTTGTTGCCCCCGCTGCTGGCGAGCCTGGTCCGGGTGCCGGTCCGCAAGCGGGCCGACACCGCCCTGGGCCTACGGCTGGCCGGCCTGCCGGCGCCGCAGCGCGATCGGGCGGTGCTCGACCTGGTCCGGACCCACGTGGCCGCGGTTCTCGACTACGCGGGCCCGGAGGCGGTCGAGGTCGAACGCGCCTTCAGCGAGCTGGGCTTCGACTCGCTCATCGCGGTCGACCTGCGCAACCGCCTGATGGCCGTGACCGGCCTGCGACTGCCGTCCACGCTGGTCTTCGACTACCCGAACACGCTCGCCCTGGCAGCGCACCTCGGTGCCGAACTCGCCGGAGCGGTCGAACGGGCCGACGCCGTCGCCCCGGCGGGCGCGACGGGCCGGACGGTCCGTGCGCTCCGTGCCGACGAGCCGATCGCGATCGTGGGGATGGCGTGCCGTTACCCCGGGGGCGTCGCGTCGCCGGAGGACCTGTGGGAGCTGGTGGCGTCCGGGCGGGACGGGATCGGGTTCTTCCCCGAGGACCGTGGTTGGGACGTGGAGAACCTGTACCACCCGGACCCCGATCACCCGGGTACCTCGTACACGCGGGAGGGTGGATTCCTCTACAGCGCGGGGGACTTCGACCCGGAGGTGTTCGGGATCTCGCCGCGCGAGGCGCTGGCGATGGACCCGCAGCACCGGCTGCTGCTGGAGACGTCGTGGGAGGCGTTCGAGCGGGCCGGGATCGACCCGCTGGGCCTGCGCGGTTCGCGGACCGGCGTGTTCGCGGGCGTGATGTACAACGACTACTCGATGGTGCTGGGGGCCTCGGACGACAGCGCCGAGGGCTTCATGGGCACTGGCGGGAGCATCGCGTCGGGCCGCGTGTCGTACACCTTCGGTCTGGAGGGCCCGGCGGTCACCGTCGACACGGCGTGCTCGTCCTCGCTGGTCGCTCTGCACCTCGCGGTGCAGGCGCTGCGCAGCGGGGAGTGTGACGCGGCGCTGGCGGGTGGTGTCACCGTGATGGCGACGCCGAACACCTTTGTCGGGTTCTCGCGGCAGCGGGGCCTCGCCGCTGACGGCCGGTGCAAGTCCTTCGCCGAGGGCGCGGACGGCACCGGGTGGAGCGAGGGTGTCGGCATGCTGCTGGTCGAGCGGCTGGCCGATGCCGAGCGTCTGGGTCACCCGGTTCTCGCGGTGGTGCGGGGCAGTGCGGTGAACCAGGACGGTGCGTCCAATGGTCTGACGGCGCCGAACGGTCCGTCGCAGCAGCGGGTGATCCGGCAGGCGTTGGAGTCGGCGGGTCTGTCGGCGCGGGACGTGGACGCGGTGGAGGCGCACGGGACGGGCACCTCGCTCGGTGACCCGATCGAGGCCCAGGCGCTCCTCGCCACCTACGGCCAGGACCGTGCGGAGAACGAGCCGCTGTGGCTGGGTTCGGTGAAGTCGAACCTCGGTCACACGCAGGCGGCGGCCGGTGTCGCGGGCATCATCAAGATGGTGGAGTCGATGCGGCACGGCGTGCTGCCCGGCACGCTGCACGTGGACGCGCCGTCGTCCCAGGTGGACTGGTCCGCCGGTGCGGTGGAGTTGCTGACCGAGGCCCGCGACTGGCCCGCGACCGACCGGCCGCGCCGGGCCGGGGTGTCCTCGTTCGGCATCAGCGGCACCAACGCCCACGTCATCCTCGAAGCCGCGGCTCCGAGTTCCCCGGCCGCCGCGTCGGGTCGGAGCCTTCCGGTGACCCCGATCGTGCTCAGCGCGGCGGACCCGGACGCGCTGCACGCCTACGCCGCCCGCCTGCGCACCGCCGACACGGCGGACCTGTCGCTGGACCGGGTGGGCCGGGCCCTCGCCGGTCGAGCGGCCCTCAGGCACCGCGCCCTGCTCCTCGCCACCGACCACCCCGCGCTCGACCGCGCGTTGGCCGGCGTCGGTTCGGGCGACGAACCCGGGGCCGGGACGCGGTTCGGGGAGGCGCACCGCGCCGCTCTGGCGGTGGTGTTCACCGGTCAGGGGTCCCAGCGGGTCGGTATGGGACGGGAGTTGTACGAGGCGTTCCCGGTGTTCGCCGCGTCCTTCGACGAGGTGTGCGCCGCGCTCGGCCTCCCGCTGCACGAGGTCCTGGAGGACCGGGAACGGCTGGACCGGACGGAGTGGGCGCAGCCGGCGATCTTCGCGGTCGAGGTGGCGCTGCTCGCCCTCGTCCGTTCCTGGGGCGTGGAGCCGGACGTCGTCGCCGGTCACTCGGTCGGTGAGATCACCGCCGCCCACGCCGCCGGGGTCCTCACCCTGGCCGACGCGGCGAAGCTCGTCGCCGCCCGGGGCCGGCTGATGCAGGCCCTCCCGGCGGGCGGGGCGATGCTGGCCGTCGGGGCCTCGGAGGCCGAGGTGCGCCAGGCGGACCCGGTCATCGACATCGCGGCGGTCAACGGCCCGGACGCCGTGGTCGTGTCGGGCGCCGAGGACGACATCGCGCGGATCGCCGGACTCGCGGCGGACCGGAGCTGGAAGACCAACCGCCTGCGGACCAGCCACGCGTTCCACTCCCGCCTGATGGAGCCGATGCTCGACGAGTTCCGCACGATCGTCGGGACGCTCGGCTTCGCCGACCCGGCGGTCCCCGCGGTCTCCACGGTGACCGGCGCCGCGGTGGCACCCGGCCAGTGGTCGGACCCGGAGTACTGGGTCCGGCAGGTCCGCGAGCCGGTCCGCTTCGCCGACGCCGTCACCGCTCTCGACGCCGGCCGTGTGCTCGAACTGGGCCCGGACGGCGTCCTCACCGCGCTGATCGGCGACCTGCGTCCGGAGCTGACCTCCGTCGCCGCGCTGCGCCGTGACCGGGACGAGGTCATGGCGCTGCTCACGGCAGTCGGGGCGCTGTTCGTGGAGGGCCAGGACGTCGACTGGGGCTCGGTGCTCGGCACCGGCCCGCGCGCCGACCTGCCCACCTACGCCTTCCGGCACCGCCGGTACTGGCCGCGGCCCCGGACCGGTTCCACCGGTGACGCCGTCGGCCTCGGCCTCGTCGGCACCGGGCACCAGCTGGTCGGCGCCGCGGTCGAACTTCCCTCCGGTGACAGTGTCTTCACCGGAAGGCTCTCGACCCGTACGCACCCGTGGCTGGCCGACCATGCGGTCTCCGGCCGTACGGTCGTCCCGGGCACGGCACTGGTGGAGATGGCGCTCGCCGCCGGGGAGCAGGCCGGGCTCCCGGTGCTGGACGAACTGCTGCTCCAGGCCCCGCTGACCTTCGGGGGCCAGGACGGGGCCCAGGTCCGGGTCACCCTGGCCGCGCCCGAGGACGGCCGCAGCGCGGTGACGATCCACTCCCGGCACGAGGACGACGCCGCGTGGGTGCTCAACGCCGAGGGTGCGCTGAGCGACGCCGCCGAGCCGTTCCCGGACACCGCCGCCGCGGCGGCGGTCTGGCCGCCGGCGGGCGCGGACGAGATCGACGTCGCCGGCTTCTACCCGGCGGCGGCAGCCGCCGGGCTGGAGTACGGGCCGGCGTTCCAGGGTCTGAAGGGCGTCTGGAAGCGCGGCGAGGAGGTGTTCGCCGAGGTCGAGCTCGATCACGCGACCGCCGGGTACGCGCTGCACCCGGCACTGTTCGACGCGGCGTTGCACGCGATCGGCGCGGGTGGCGCGCTCCCGGTCGACGGCGGTGTCCGGTTGCCGTTCGGCTTCTCCGGGGTCCGGGTCGCGGGCCCGGCCGGGACGAGCCTCCGGGTCGAGATCGCTCCCGCGCCCGGTACCGACACGGTCCGGCTCACGTTCACCGATTCGTCGGGTGGTCCGGTCGCGGCCGTGGAGAGCCTCGTGCTGCGTCCGGTCGCGGCCGGTCAGTTCGGCGGCCTCGCCGACCGACTGCTGTTCGGTGTGGAGTGGGCCTCGCAGGAGGTGGCGGCCGAGGTGCCGGGTGCGGTGATCCGTCTCGGTGACGCGTTGCCGTCGCCGGTGCCGGTGCTGTTGGTGGATGCGACGGCGGCGGGTGCGGCCCGGGACCGGGCTGCCGCGTTGCTGGTGCTGCTCCAGTCGTGGCTGGCCGACGCGGCGTGGTCCGAATCGCGCCTGGTGGTGCGGACGTTCGGTGCGGAAGG
>NZ_JBHXKE010000181.1:0-20380 GCF_042722765.1 Kitasatospora sp. NPDC058406 | reverse complement strand
CGCCACCCTGCCCCTTCCTGCCGGGCGTCCCCCCGGCCCCCCGACCGGGGGCACGCCCTCGGGAGTCCGTCCGGGGTCGGACCGGTCCGACCCCGGACGGACCGGGTCAGTCCGTCGCGATGGCCGAGAGGACGTTCATCCGACCGGCCCGGAAGGCCGGGACGAGGGCGGCCAGCAGGCCGATGACCACCGAGGCGGCCAGCGTGGCGACGATCGTCCCGACCGGGACGGCGAGCGCCTCCAGCCCCTGCGACTTGAGCACCTGTTGGCCGGTGATCCCCCAGGCCAGGCCGAGGCCGGTGCCGAGCACCGCGCCGAACAGCGCGATCACCACGGATTCGAGGCGGATCATCCGGCGGAGCTGGCGGCGGGAGAGCCCGATCGCCCGGAGCAGGCCGATCTCGCGGGTCCGCTCGACCACCGAGAGCGCCAGGGTGTTGACGACGCCGAGCACCGCGACCACGATCGCCAGGCCGAGCAGGCCGTAGATCATGTAGAGCAGGGTGTTGACCTGCTCCTGGACGAGCTCCTTGTAGCCGGCCTGGTCGCGGACGGAGGCCTGCGGGTACTCCTTGAGTGACTCCTCCAGTGCGGCGAGCGTCTTGGTGACGTCCGCCCCGGAGACGGCCTTGCCGAAGAGCACCGCGTCGACCGGCAGGTCGGCGGCCGGGACCGCCTTCGTCACGGCGGCGAGGTCGGCGAAGGTGGAGCCGTCGAAGAGCGAGTTGCCCTTGGTCATGACGACCCCGACCGGCAGCGACTGGGTGCGCCCCTTGCCGTAGTCGATCCTGACGGTGTCGCCGACCTTGAGGCCGTGCTCCTTGGCGTAGTCCTCGCCGACGGCCAGCGAGCCCTGCTTGAGCGACTCGGCGGTGCCCGCCTTGACCGGCAGGCGGAAGTCGTCGGCGAAGGTGGCGGAGACGGCGGAGATGCCATCCTCCGTGGTCCTGCCGTCCGGCGTGGTGAAGACCGCCGGGAGGAACTTCTGCTCGGTGACGTGGTCCACGCCCGAGGTCTTCCGCACCGCGTCGACCATGCCCGGGGTGATGCCGGTCTGCCCCGCCGAGATGATGTAGTCGGCGCCCACCGAGCGGTCGATCTGCTGGTTGGTGGACTCGATCACCG
The DNA here is from genome assembly GCF_042722765.1 of Kitasatospora sp. NPDC058406. NCBI lineage: Bacteria > Bacillati > Actinomycetota > Actinomycetes > Kitasatosporales > Streptomycetaceae > Kitasatospora > Kitasatospora sp. NPDC058406. The sequence goes on along the minus strand of NZ_JBHXKE010000181.1, from coordinate 19,255 downwards.
ACGAGGTGAAGACCGAGGCACCGATCACCAGCGCCAGTCCGATCATCAGCGCGGCGGCCGTGGCGCCGGTCCGCCGCGGGTTGCGCATCGCGTTGCGCTGGGCGAGCCTGCCGGACGGGCCGAACAGCGAGGGCAGGAACGCCCCCAGCACCCGGACCACGGTGGTGGCCAGCAGCGGGCCGAGGACCACGAAGCCGACCAGGGTGAGGAACACTCCCAGGCCCAGGTACTGGCCGCCGGTGGCGGCCTTCTCCGCCTTCGCGGCCAGGACCAGCAGGCCCCCGCCGCCCGCCGTCAGCACCAGGCCGAGGACCGCCCGGACGGTGTTGGACCGGGCCTCGGCCGGGGTCCCGTGGTCGCGCAGGGCGGCGATCGGCGCGATCCGGCTGGCCCGGCGGGCCGGGATCCAGGCCGCGAGCACGGTGATCACGATGCCCACCGCGTACCCGGCGAGCGGGACGTTCAGCCCGATCTTCAGGTCCGAGGCGCTGAGGTGCATGCCGGCGGCGTTCATCAGCTGGATCAGGCCGACCGCGAGGCCGAGCCCGGCACCGATGCCGAGCGTCGAACCCACCGCGCCGAGGAGCAGTGCCTCCACCAGCACCGAGCGGTTGACCTGGCGGCGGCTGCCGCCGACGGCACGGAGCAGGCCGATCTCCCGGGTGCGCTGGGCGACCAGCATCGAGAAGGTGTTGATGATCAGGAAGCCGCCGACCAGCAGCGAGACACCGGCGAACCCGAGCATGGCGTACTTCATGAAGTCCAGGAAGGACCCGACGTCCTTGGCCCCCTCCTCCTTCTGCTCGGCGGCCGTCTTCGCCTGGTAGCCGCCGCCGAGCTTGGCGAGGGCGTCGGCCTTGAGCTGGTCGTCGGAGCGGCTGCCGTCGCCGAACAGCTCGACGGAGGTGTAGGCGGCCTGCCCCAGCAGGAGGCCCTGCGCCGTCGGGGTGTCGAGGAAGGCCAGTGCCGCGCCCGGGTTGGTGGTCCTGAAGGTGGCGATACCGGCGATGGTGAGGTCGTGCTTGCCGTCCGCGGTGAGCACGCGCAGCTTCCCGCCGAGGGCGAGACCGGCCTTCTTCGCCGTGTCGGCGTCGAGCACGACCTGGTCGGCGCCCTGCGGCGCGTGACCGGAGGTGATCTCGACCGGGTTGCGCGGGGTGTCCGCCCAGTTGCCGGTCATCGTCGGGGCGCCGTTGGTCGGGCCGACCTTCTTGTTGGTGGCCGGGTCGACCAGGACGGCGTTGGTGACGAAGATCTGACCGATCGCGGACTTCACGCCGGGAACGACGGAGACCTTCTGGAGGGTGTCGACGGGTATCGTCCGCGCCTTGCCCCGGGCGTCGTCGTCCTCCTCGCCGAACTCGGCCTTGGCCGGCTGGACGGAGAGGTCGGAGGCGGTCGAGGCGAAGAGCTTGTCGAAGGTGCTGGTCGCGGTGTTGGAGAACACCAGCGTCCCGGAGACGAACGCGACCGACAGCACGACCGCGACCAGGGAGAGCAGCATCCGGCCCTTGTGGGCGAAGAAGCTTCTGAGTGACGTCTTGAGCAGCATGGTCCGGTGTCCCCCGCGCTCAGCTGGTGCGCTTGCCGTCGAAGCGGCGCATGCGCTCCAGGACGGAATCAGCGGTCGGGGCGTACATCTCGTCGACGATCACGCCGTCGGCGAGGAAGAGCACGCGGTCCGCGTAGCCGGCGGCGACCGGGTCGTGGGTGACCATGACGATGGTCTGGCCCAGCTCGTCGACCGAGCGGCGCAGGAAGGAGAGCACCTCGGCGCCGGAACGGGAGTCGAGGTTTCCGGTGGGCTCGTCCCCGAAGATGATCTCCGGGCGGGCGGCCAGCGCCCGGGCCACCGCGACGCGCTGCTGCTGGCCGCCGGAGAGCTGGGTCGGGCGGTGCTTGAGGCGGTCCGCCAGGCCGACGGTCTCCACCACCCGGTCGAGCCAGGCGGCGTCCGGCTTGCGCCCGGCGATGTCCATCGGGAGCGTGATGTTCTCCAGCGCGTTCAGTGTCGGGAGCAGGTTGAACGCCTGGAAGATGAAGCCGATCTTGTCCCGGCGCAGCTTGGTGAGCTGCTTGTCCTTCAGGCCGGTGATCTCGGTGTCACCGATCCAGATGCGTCCCTCGGTGACCGTGTCCAGCCCGGCCAGGCAGTGCATCAGGGTCGACTTGCCGGAGCCCGAGGGCCCCATGATCGCGGTGAACCGGCCGCGCTGGATGTCGACGTCGACCGCGTCCAGCGCGGTGACCCTGGTCTCGCCCGAACCGTAGGCCTTGGTCACCTGACGCGCCGAGGCGGCGGCGGCAGGGGCACCGCCGGGAAGCTGGGGGTCGTACACGGCTGCTGCTGCCGTCGTCACGTGCGTCTCCTAAGAAGTGGGCCCACCCGTTGCCCCCAGCCTCGTCCTCACCACCTGCCCTGCGACATCGCGCAGGGGATAGTTCTTGACCGGGAGTTAGCCCCACCCTCCCGGTGTACCGGAAGCCCGGACCCGACAGAGGCGGGCCCGTTTCGGACGGGTGGGGACAGGAACCACGTTAGGAGTCGGGGCCCACCGTCCTCGTCATCCGACGGGAGGAAGAGGCCCAACCGTAGTTGTACGGGGCGCGGCACCCCTCCCCCTAGGGGTAGCCGCGCCCCACCTCAGGGTGGGCCCGTACGGGAACGCTTCTGACGCTCGGTCATCCCGTTTCGGTTCGCATCCGCACCGGCCGCGGGGGGCGGCCCGGGACGCCCGGTCAGGAGGCCAGGACCGGCGTGGCGAGCCGCTCCAGCGCGGTGGCGAACCCGTCCACCACCGGGCGGAGCAGCACGTCCGTCTCACGCTCGATCACGGTGGCGCCGTCCTCCCGGACGGTGATGTGGCGGTCGAGCACGAACCAGCCCTGGGTGATGTGACCCGCCCCCATCGAGCTGAGCACCGGACGCAGCGCGTAGTCCACCGCCAGCACGTGCGCGGTGGAGCCGCCGGTGGCGAGCGGCAGGACGGCCTTGTCCCGGAGCGCGAACTGCGGCAGCACGTCGAGCAGCGTCTTGAGCAGGCCCGAGTAGGCGGCCTTGTAGACCGGGGTGCCGATCACCACGCCGTCGGCCTCGGCGAACAGCTCCAGGGCGGCCACTATCTCCGGATGCGAGAAGTCGGCGGTGAGCAGGGCGTGCGCCGGGAGGCTGCGCACCTCGAAGGGGACGACGCGGTGGCCGCGCGACTCCAGCTGTGCGTCCACGTGGCGCAGCAGGCGGGTGGTGCGGGAGGTGGCGGACGGGGAGCCGGAGACGGACAGGACGGTGGCCATGGGTTCACCTCGGGGAGGAAGCGGGCGGAACTGCGGGCGGCACGGCACCTCGGCGGCGTCGGACCCACCGGCCCGGCGGCGGGCCGGACGGACGGCGGGCCGGGCGGGGCAGCGGTCAGCGCGCTGCGCGGGCAGCGTCGAGAAGGGGGAGAAGAGGAGGGAGTGGCAGGTTCGACGGTCGAGCGTCAGCCACAACAGAGCGAACAGGACACACGCAGAAGGTCGACGTGACGCCGACGCGTGAGGGTCCATCGCTGATCCATGGCATTCATGCAAACACGCAGCGTTCCGGACGGTCAAGGATCGTCCCGGCAGCCGAACACCAGGTGAGACGGATGGTGAGACGGCAGGTGCGGCGGGTGGCGGCCCGGAGGCCCCGCGGGCTGTGCGGCGGACGCCCCGCGAGCGGCTCGGCGGGCCCCGCGGAGGACGGCGCGGCGGGGCCGGACGGTGCATGGCGGACGAACGACCGGTGCGCGGCGCGGCGGTGGCGTGCGGTGGCGGGCCGGGCACCCCGCGTACGCCCGTCCGGGACCTTGCCGCGGAACGATCCGGCGCGTGCATCAAAACTGCTACAAGGGTCCTGGTGAGGGCCCCGGGGGGAGTCACCGCACCCGGCGTCGGGCATCCTCTCCCACATGAACACGTGGCAGGAGGGCCGCCCCGGTGGCGGCGGGAACTCGTACGGCAGCGGCAACGGTGGCGGTGGCGGCGCGTACGGGCAGAGCGGTGGCGGCGCCCAGGCCGAGCCGCCGCTGCCCTCCTCGATGAACCCGCGCGGCCCGGGCGCCCCGGCGCCCCGGCAGCCGCAGTCCCCGCCCCAGCAGTACGGGCAGCCGGCGGGCGGCGGGCGGCCGGGCGGCGGTCAGCCGCAGCCGCCCGGGTACGGGCCGGCCCAGGGCTACGGCCGGCCGCAGCAGTACGGGCAGCCCGACGGGCGACCGGGGGTACCCCCGCAGGGGACGCCCGGCGGCCCCGGCGCACCCGGGGGGCCGATAACCCCCGGCGGCTCCCAGCCGCCCTCGGCCGCCCGTCCGTCGCGTTGGCCGCGGCGCCGGATCGTCAAGTGGTCGGTCTTCGGCGTCCTGATCGCGCTGATGGTCACGACCGTCTCCACCTGGTTCTGGGCGGACTCCAAGCTCAACCACGAGAACGTGCTCGCCGACTACCCCGGCCGCCCCGCCGCGGGCAAGGGCACCAACTGGCTGATCGTCGGTTCCGACAGCCGCAACGGCCTCTCCGACTCCCAGGAGGAGGACCTTCACACCGGTCACGCGGGCGGCAAGCGCAGTGACTCGATGATGGTCCTGCACGTCGGGGAGAACGGGAACACCCTGATGAGCATCCCGCGCGACTCGTGGGTGCCGATCCCGGACCACCCGGGCGACAACGGCAAGACCGTCAAGTCCGCTCCCGCGAAGATCAATTCGGCCTTCGCGCTGGGCGGCGGGAAGCTGCTGGCGCAGACCGTCGAGATGAACACCGGCATCCGCATCGACCACTACGCCGAGATCGGCTTCGCCGGCTTCGTGGGCATCGTCGACTCGGTCGGCGGCGTGGACATGTGCATCGAGCAGGACGTCAAGGACAAGGACTCCGGCCTCGACCTCAAGGCCGGCTGCCAGACCCTCAGCGGCACCCAGTCGCTGGCCTTCGTCCGCCAGCGCCACCAGATGGCCGACCAGGACCTCGGCCGGATGCGCAACCAGCAGCAGTTCCTCGGCGCCCTGGCCAAGCAGGCGGCCTCCCCCGCCACGGTGCTCAACCCGTTCACCTTCTACCCGCTGGTCTCCTCCGGCCTCGGCACCCTGATCGTCGACGAGGACGCCGGACTGACCGACCTCGGCTCGCTGTTCCTCGCCATGAAGGACGTCAACGGCGGCAGCGGCAAGAGCATCACCGTGCCGATCGCCAACCCGGACTTCAGGACCAGCACCGGGGAGTCGGCGGTCAAGTGGGACACCGCCAAGGCGAAGCAGGTCTTCGAGGCCTTCAAGAACGACACGGCCGTGCCCGAGGTCAAGTGACCGCGGGTCCTGCGTGACGCCGTGTAACGCTCCCGACACAATGGGTGGATGTCTCTCGTCACCGCGCTGATCTACCGCCGCCGTCACCGCCTCCTGGGCCGCCTGGTCCAGGAGGCGCTCGCCGTCTACGGGATGGAGGTGCCGGCCGCCGCCGAGATCGGGCCCGGCCTGGTCGTCTTCCACCGCGGCTTCGGCACCGTCCTGCACCCGTACACCACGCTCGGCTCGGGCGTGACGCTGTACAACGGCGTGACCGTCGGCCGGGCCGACCCGTGGGTGCCGCAGGAGCTGAGCCCGATGCGCCGCGTGGTGGTCGAGGACGGCGCGGTGCTCTGCGCGGGCGCCAAGGTGGTCTGCAAGGAGGGCGTGCTGACCGTGGGGGCGGGCACCGTCGTCGGCGCCAACGCGGTGCTCACCCGCTCCACCGGCCCGGGCGAGGTCTGGGCCGGCGCCCCCGCCCACAAGGTGGGGACGCGGGCGGGATGGGACGGTGAGCGACCGCGCGTGGCGCCGCAGGCGGTGGCGGCGGTGACGGGACCCTAGGCGCCGGCGCCCGGTGACCCGGCGGCGCGGACCGGACCGGACCGGACCGATCAGGGGACGACGATCTGCCGGAGGTGGCCCGTGGCGCACTCCGCGTACCGCTGGACCGGCTCGCCCTCCCCGTCGCACCCCTCCGTCTCGCCGGCGAACCCGTAGTGGATCTCCGGCCCACCGGCGCCGCCGGTCCACCAGGCATCCGCCAGGTGCACCACGAGGGTGGCCGGGTGGTGCGGCTCGGGGCGCTCCAGGACGAGCTCGCGGAGGGTCTCGCCGGGCCGGAAGGCGATCACCGTCTCGCTGGTCCGGATCCGCGCCCGGCCGTCCCCCCGGTCACAGGCCCAGTAGGCGGCCACCTTGACGTCCAACCGGCCCTCGACGCTGCCCTCGCCCGGGCGGACGTACTCCTCCTCGGGCACCCAGCGGGCGTGGTTGCGGATGTCGTCCGGCCCGAACCACTCCGCCCAGGTGACCCAGTAGCCGGCGACCCGTTTGAGCGTCATGCCCTCGCGCACGATCCGCACCGGGATGCGGGTCAGGTTCGCCGGCTCGTCGACGAGCAGCACGCGGCCCTGGCGGTCGACACGGGTGCCACTGTGCGCCTCGAAGGACAGGACGGTCACCTGCTCGAACGTCACCTCGGCGTCGTCCCTGCGTCGACTCGACTGACTCATGGGTGGAACCACCTTGCCGGAGAGCTGAGTTGGTCGGCAGCGGGCACCCCGGAACCGGTGATCCACCCGCGCCAGGGCAGCCTACGGTGCACGGACGGTCGCGATCCGTGATTCCGACGAACCCGCCCGAACCGGTCGGTGCGCGGCTATTCTGCGCGTGCACACCACGTGGAGGAGGTCGGTCCCGAATGGGCGACGCACACTGGCGGGAGCTCCACCGGGAGCCGATCCACAGCGCGTACGGACGCGGCACGGACCGGGTGACCTTCGCCCTCCCGGACGGCCGCGAGGGCGTCTACCACCTCGCGAACGAGTACTCGGCCGCCACCGTCGTCGCCCTGACCCCGGACCGGCGGATCCTCCTGACCAGGCAGTTCAGGCCCGGCCCGCAGGCCCTGCTGTACGAGCTGCCGGGCGGCGTGGTGGAACCCGGCGAGGCGCCGGAGCACGCCGCGTCCCGCGAACTCGCCGAGGAGACCGGCTACCGGGGCACCGTCGAACTCGCGGCCGCCGCCTGGCACGACGCCTACTCCAACGCCCGCCGCTACGCCTTCGTCGCCACCGACTGCACCCCCGCGTCCCGACCGGCGCCCGACCGGGACGAGTTCATCGAGGTCGTAACGATGCCGCTGGAGGAGTTCAGGGCCACCGTGCTGCGGCGCGGGCTGCTCACCGACGTCGGGCCGGCCTACCTGGGCCTGGACCACCTCGGGTTGCTGTAGGCCGATCCCGCGGAGCTCGCCGGAGGGCCACCGGGCCGTGGCAGGATCGGGCGGACGTTTCCCCACCACTCCCGGAGGCATCCCGTGGCCGAGCAGCTGTACGCCGTCCTCAAGACCAACCACGGTGACATCACCGTCAAGCTCTTCCAGTTCCACACCCCGAAGACCGTGCGCAACTTCGTCGAACTCGCCGAGGGCGCCCGGGAGTGGACCGATCCGGCGACCGGGGAGCCGAGCACCGCCCGGCTCTACGACGGCACCACGTTCCACCGGGTCATCCCCGGCTTCATGATCCAGGGCGGCGATCCGCTCGGCACCGGCACCGGCGGTCCCGGCTACTCGTTCCCGGACGAGTTCCACCCCGAGCTCTTCTTCACCAAGCCCTACCTGCTGGCGATGGCCAACTCGGGCCCCAACTCCAACGGCTCGCAGTTCTTCATCACCGTCCGCGCGACCCCGCACCTGAACCGCAAGCACACCATCTTCGGCGAGGTCGCCGACGAGGCCGGCCGGAAGGTCGTCGACTCCGTCGCCGCCACCCCCACCGGCCCGGGCGACCTCCCGCTCGACGCCGTGGTCGTCGAGTCGGTCGTGATCGAGCGCCGCTGACGTCGCACCGTCGCCGCGCGACGACGCTCCGACGACGCACTCGACTTCGCGCTCGACGGCGCGCGGGCGGCCCGCCGAAGGCTCCGGAGCGGGGGGCCGACCCGTCCGGCCTCCCGCTTCCCGCCCCCTACGCCGGGCGGGCGAACACCAGCTCCAGCACCGCCCGCGCCAACTCCTCGACGTCCGCCTCGCCCCGGCTCTCCGGCAGGGCGCCGTTCAGCCAGAGGGCGGCGAAGCCGTGCGCCAGCGACCAGGCCGCGATCGTCGACAGCCGGTCCGCGCCCCCCGACGGCGACAGCTTCCGGCCACTCGCCGCCAGCACCGCGCCCGCCCGCTCCCTCGCCGCGGCCATCTCCGGGTCGTCCGCCCGGTACAGCTCCGGCCGGAACATCACCTCGAAGTACGCCCGGTGGTCGACCGCGAACCGCACGTACGCCACCCCCGCCCCGAACGGGTCCCCCGCCGCGCGCTCCAGGCTGTCCGCGAACAGCTCGAACCCCTCCGCCGCCACCGCGGTCAGCACGCCCGCCTTGTCGCCGAAGTGGTGCGCCGGCGCGGCGTGCGACACCCCCGCCCGCCGTGCCAGCTCGCGCAGGCTCCACCCCGACGGCCCGGACTCGGCGACGGCGGCCAGCGCGGCGTCCAGTACCGCCCGCCGCAGGTTCCCGTGGTGGTAGCCCGGTCGTTCCTGGTCGGTCGTCGCCATGTCCGTTCCTCTCCTGGGTGATCCCCCCACCTTATCTAGTCATTGACAAGATTACCTCCGGGGGGCAATCTTTCCAGTGACAAGATTGGAGTCCGACCATGGCCCCCCTGATCGCGCTCGTCGGCGGCTTCGCCGTCCTCCGCCTGCTCGGCCTGATCGCCGTCGACGGCCTCGACGCCTGGCAGCCCGCCGTCCGCGGCGCCCTGGCGCTGATGTTCGTCACCACCGGCGTGCCGCACTTCGTCCCGTCCTGGCGCCGCCAGTTCGTCGCGATGGTCCCGCCGGCGCTCCCCGCCCCCGCGCTGCTCGTCACCGTCACCGGCGCGCTGGAGCTGGCCGGCGCCGCCGGACTCCTGGTGCCCCCGCTCGCGCCCTTCGCCGCCGCCGGACTCGCCCTGCTGATGCTCGCGATGTTCCCGGCCAACGTCCACGCGGCCCGCCACCGCCTGACCCTCGCGGGGAGGCCGGTCACCCCGCTGCCCGCCCGCACCGCGCTCCAGGTGCTCTTCGTCGCCGCGGCCGTCGCCGCAGCCGTCTGACGGGCCGGGCGGGGCCCCCGGGGCCGCACGGCCCGGCCGGCCCGGAAAAAGCGCGGACGCGGCCCGCATGGTGCGGGCCGCGTCCGAGTGCGGTGAAAGGGACCGGCCCCTACTCCACGATGCCGGAAGCGGCGATGGTGACCTTGGCCGACGGGCGGCCGCTGCGCGAACCGAGCGCCTCGATCTTCTTCACCAGGTCCAGGCCCTCGACGACCTCGCCGAAGACGACGTGCTTGCCGTCCAGCCAGTCGGTCACGATGGTGGTGATGAAGAACTGCGAGCCGTTGGTGTTCTTGCCCGCGTTGGCCATCGAGAGCTGGCCCGGCTTGGTGTGCTTGAGCTGGAAGTTCTCGTCCGCGAACTTCTCGCCGTAGATGCTCTTGCCACCGGTGCCGTCGCCACGGGTGAAGTCGCCGCCCTGGAGCATGAAGTCCGGGATGACGCGGTGGAACGACGAGCCCGCGTAGCCGAAGCCGTGCTGGCCGGTGGCCAGCTCGCGGAAGTTCTGGGCGGTCTTCGGGACGATGTCGTCGAAGAGCGTGAAGACGATGCGGCCGGCCGGCTTGTCGTCGATGGTGATGTCGAAGTAAACGTTGGAACCCATGCAGGGATCATGGCATGTCGCGCGCCCGGGCGCGCGACACCCCCCGAAGCCCGGGCACGCCGCGACGGGGAGGGCGACGCGCCCCGGGCCGGTCCACGGGCCGTGCCTCAGCCCGGCCTGTGCGCGAGCAGGAACGCCTGCGGGGTCTTGTCCTCGCCCACCGGCTCGCGAACCAGGCGGGTGGTGACCGTCAGGCCCGCCCCGGCGGCCAGTGCCGTGACGTGGTCGGGCTGCCGGCGGCGGAAGTCCAGGACCACCGGGTGGCCGAACGGCCGGTCGACACGGAGCGGCCGGTCGCCGACCTGGAAGGCCAGCAGGAGGTGGCCGCCGGGCGCGAGGACGCGGTGGAACTCGGCGAAGACCCGGGGCAGGTGCTCCTCCGGGGTGTGGATGATCGAGTACCAGGCCACCGCTCCGGCCAGCTCGCCGTCGGCGTAGGGGAGTTCCAGCAACGAGCCGACCTCGAACCGGAGCCCGGGATAGGTGGCCCGGGCCACCTCGACCATGCGCGGGGAGAGGTCGAGGCCCGAGACGTCCAGGCCCAGCCGGGCCAGGTGATCGGTCACCCGGCCCGGTCCGCAGCCGAGTTCGACCGCCCGGCCGTCGCCCACCAGCTCGGCGAAGGCCGCCAGCATCGCCCGGTCCAGCGGCTCGGCCGCCAGCTCGTCGCGGTAGCGGTCGGCGTAGTCGACGGCCACCGCGTCGTAGAACGCCCGGGCCGCGGTCAGGAACTCCGGTTCGGTCATGGTCCCCGACCCTATCGGGGCTAGCATCGCCGCCAGAAACAACCGGCCTAGGGGAAAAGGGACATGATGCGGATCGGGGTCTATCTGGCGCACCCTCGGACGGGCAGCTTCAACCACGCGCTGTTCGGGGCCGTCGTCGACGAGCTGCGGGAACGGCGCGGCTGCGAGGTCGTCGCGCACGACCTGTACGCGGAGGGGTTCTCCCCGCTGCTGACCCCCGAGGAGACGGAGACCGTGGCCGAGCACGGGCCGCAGCGGCCGGGGGCCGGTGATCCCCTACTCGCCCTCCACCGGGCCGAGGTGGCCGCCCTGGACGCGCTGGTCCTGATCCACCCGAACTGGTGGGGCATGCCGCCCGCCGTGCTCACCGGCTGGGTGCAACGGGTGCTCGTCCCGGGAGTGGCCTACAAGCTGGGCACGGCGGACGGCGAGCCGGTCGGGCTGCTGCGGGCCGGACGGGCACTGGTGCTGAACACCTCGGACACCCCGGAGGACCGCGAACGCGAGGAGTTCGGGGATCCGCTGCAACGGATCTGGGCGGCCTGCGTCCTGCCGTACGTGGGCGTCACCGACGTGCGCCGACGGGTGTTCCGCACCGTGACGGACTCGTCCGACGACGTCCGCGCGCAGTGGCTCCGCCAGGCGCGGCAGGAGGCCGCGGCGCTGATCGGCTGAGGCCGGCCGGAGGAACCGTGCGTCGCGCGTAGACGGCGGACCGGGGAGTGACCGTCCGGACCGGGACGTCCGGGTACCGGTGTGCGCGGGCGTGCTAGAACCGGCATCGGGTGTGAACGCTCACCCTGCACCGCACCCCGGCACCACCGCGTCACCGCGCAACCCCGCGCCCGTCCGTGGCGCGTCGTGCCACCCGTGCCACCTGCGTCACCCGTGCGATTCCGTGCAACCCCGGCCACCCAACAAGGGAGACCCATGTTCACCGCACACGCCCCCCGCCGCGCCCCCGTGCGCCTGCTGCTCGCCGCCTTCGCCGCCCTGGCGCTGCTGCTCTCCGGCGCCGCCGCCGCGACCACCGCCTCGGCCACCACGACCGGGCTGGACGGCGCCTGGGCCTGCTCCGTCCCGTCCGGGTACACCTACGACCAGGTGTCCATGAACCGGACCTGCAGCTCCGGCAGCTGGAACGCGCCGCAGTTCCACCTGCGCACCCCCGTCGACGGCCTGACCGCCTGTACCAGCGCGCCCGGCTTCGTCTACGACGCCATCACCTGGGGCAGCGCCTGCAGCCAGCAGCCCGGCGTGACCTCCAACGCGTACCGCCTGCGGACGCCGTACGACGGCCTCACCGCCTGCATGGGCACCCCCGCCTTCACCTACGACCTGATCACCTACACGAGCGGGTGCAGCCTCAATCAGGGGACCCAGGCCACGACCTTCCGGCTGCGCAAGCCGGTCAACGGCCTCTGGGCGTGCCAGGTCCCGAACGGCTTCACCTACAGCGCCACCACCCAGAACTGGGACTGCAGCCACATCCAGGGCGTACCGTCCACCAAGTTCCTGCTGATCGGCTGAATACGGCCGTGGGGGCGGGCCGCCCGGCGGACGCCCGGTAGCCTGCCCCCATGGAGAACGACACGACGCCGGACGCCGAGCCGCTGCACTGGCAGAAGGGGACACTCGACCCCGACGCGCCCGTGCCCTGCCTGGAGATCGCCGCCGACGGGGACCTGATCCGGCTCCGCGAGTCGGACGCCCCCGCGCTCGTCGTCACCACCAGCAAGGCGAAGCTGCGCGCCTTCATCCTGGGCGTGAAGGCGGGCGAGTTCGACCACCTGGTCTGAGGGCCGGCACCCGGTCCGGGGGGCCGGGGCGGTCGGGCCCGCCCGCCGTCAGACGAGGTCCAGCTCCGCGACGGCCTGGTCCCCGCTGAACTCGCCGGTCGGCCGGAAGCCGAGCTTCGCGTAGAACCCGCCGGGCCCGTCGTCGTCCGGCACGTAGGTGACGGTGACCCTGCTGCCGCCGCGCCGCCGGATCTCCTCGCCGACCTGCGCGACCGCGAACCGGCCGTAGCCCCGGCCCTGGGTGTCCGCGGCGATGTTGAGCCGCCACAGACCGGAGCGCGGGAGCTCGCCGGGCCGGTCCGGGTGGAAGGTGACGTCGAAGAAGGCCATCACGAACCCGACCAGCCGGTCGCCGTCGAGGATCAGCCGGGGCCAGGCGATCTCCCCGTGCGCGTAGGCCTCGGCCAGCGACTTGGCCACCGGCGAGACGAAGCGCTCCTGGTCGGGGCGGACCTTCAGTTCCAGTGCCGCGTCGATGTTCTGCGGGGTGATCGGTTCCAGGCGTAGCGACGGTGATGACGTAGACATGGCGGCCACCCTAGTGAGCGGCTCCCCGGGCCGTCGCCCGGATTTCACGGCGCCGGCGTGAACACCAGCGACGCGTTGTGCCCGCCGAACCCGAAGGAGTTGGTGAGCGCGGCGGTGAGCCGCCCCCGGCGCGGGGCGCCGGCGACCACGTCCAGCTCGACCGCCGGGTCCGGCACCTCCAGGTTGCGGGTGGCCGGCACCACCCCGTCACGCAGGGCCAGTACGGCGGCGAGCGCCCCCACCGACCCGGCCGCGCCGAAGAGGTGACCGGTCATCGACTTGGTGGCGGTCACCACCGGGTGCCTCCCGATCGCCTCCAGGACGGACGCCGCCTCGACCAGGTCGCCCAGCGGGGTGGAGGTGGCGTGGGCGTGCACGTGGGCGACGTCCCGGGGCGAGAGCCCGGCCTCGGCCACCGCCCGGCGCATCGCCCGGACCTGCCCCTCGGCGGCGGCCCCGGTGATGTGGTGGGCGTCCGAGGTGACCGCCGCGCCGGCGAGGGTGGCATGGGCGCGGGCCCTGCGGGCGGCGGCGAAGCCGGCCCGCTCCAGGACGACGACCGCCGCGCCCTCGCCGATCACGAAGCCGTCGCGGCCGACGTCGAACGGCCGGGAGGCCCGCCCGGGCTCGTCGTTGCGGGTCGAGTGGGCCCGGGCCTGGGCGAACCCGGCCAGCGGCAGCGGACAGATGCACGCCTCGGCGCCGCCGGCCACCACCACGTCGGCCCGGCCGAGCCGGATCAGGTCCAGACCGAGCGCGATCGCCTCCGCACCGGACGCGCAGGCGCTCACCGGGGTGTGCGCGCCGGCCCGCGCGCCCAGTTCGATCGACACCCAGGCCGCCGGACCGTTGGCCATCAGCATCGGCACGGTGTGCGGCGAGACCTTCCGGACCCCGGCGGCCTCCAGGACGTCGTCCTGGCCGAGCATGGTGAGGGCCCCGCCGGTGCCGGTGCCGATCACCACGGCCAGCCGCTCGCCGTCCACCTCGGGCGCCCCCGCGTCGGCCCACGCCTCACGGGCGGCGATCAGTGCGACCTGCTGGCAGCGGTCCAGCCGCCGGGCCTGCACCCGGTCCAGCACCCCGGACGGCTCGACGGCGAGCTGCCCGGCGATCCGGACGGGCAGACCGGACGCCCACTCCGCCTCGATCGGGCGGATCCCCGAGTCGCCGGCCAGCATCGCGGCCCAGGTCGAGGCGACGTCGCCGCCGAGCGGGGTCGTGGCGCCGAGGCCGGTGACGAGCACCGGCTCGGCGACGAGGCCGGCGGCACGGCCGGTGCGGTCGGCGCGGTCGGCGTGGCTAGTGCGGTCGGCGTGGTCGCGGTGGTTGTCGGTACCCATCCAGGACGCTCCGTGGTTGTGGTGAATGTTGTGAGGTCGACACAACCCGCCACATCGATGGATACGGGTCGCTCTCGCCTCTTCAGCCACACTGTCACGGTCGTGACGGGTGTTCAGGCGCGCAAGCCGACCGATTCGACCGGTGGGAGTTTGTGAGAATCCTCCACATCGGCACGGATGCCCCCACGGCCGGCGGAGGTCAGTCGACGTCCGTCCCGAGGAGGTCGCCGGTCCGGTGCTCCTGGAAGTACTGCGCCGTCCGGTCGTTGCGCACCGCCTCCCAGAGCTGGGCGGCCGGGCCTTCGTCCAGCAGCACGACGCTCTGCCCGTCCCGGGTGTCGAAGCCGCCGAAGGGCGCGTTCATGAACCGCACGTCGTCGGCGCGCAACGATCGCAGGCTCCAGGCGAGCTGGTACAGGTCGGTGTTGGAGAGCCGGTCGTCGACCCCGACCACCTCGCCGACCGTGCCCAGCAGGCCGCCGAGCCTGGACGGGCTGGTCAGCGTGCCGGAGTCCATGACCTTCAGCATCAGCGCGCGCAGGAAGTTCTGCTGGCGCTTGGTGCGGTCGAGGTCGCCGCCGGGGAGGCCGTAGCGCTCGCGGACGTAGAGCAGCGCCTGCGCGCCGTCCATGTGGTGGGTACCGGCCTCCCAGGCCCGGGCCTCGCCGACGCCCTCGATGGTGCGCGGGACGGTGATGTCCACGCCGCCGACGGCGTCGGTCAGCGCGCGGAAGCCGTTCCAGTCGATCACGGCGACGTGGTCGATACGGATGCCGGTGAGGTTCTGCACGGTCTCGGTCATCAGCGCCGGGCCGCCCCAGGAGTAGGCGGCGTTCAGCTTGGCTTCGCCGTGGCCGGGGATCGGCACCCAGGTGTCGCGGGGGAGCGAGACCAGGGTGGCGGAGCGGCGGTCGTCGGAGAGGTGCAGCAGCATCATGGTGTCGCTGCGGGCCGCACCCGCCTGCCAGGCCGGGCCCTTGGCGGCGCTGCCGGTGGTCGGGGCGTCGGAGCGGGCGTCCAGGCCCACCAGGAGCAGGTTGAGGCCGCTCGCCGGGACCGGCCGGGGCTGGGCGGACTCCGGCGCGGTGGGGAAGGCGTCCGGGATCCGATGGACGGAGGAGGCGTAGTGCTCGGCGGTCCAGTACAGGGCGCCGCACCCGCCGACGACGAGGACCAGCAGCATGGAGAGCGTCCAGAGCAGGACGCGCCGGGTACGGCGGCGCCGGGCCGGCGGCTCGGGAGTCTCGGGGCTCTCGGCAGTCTCGGGCCCCTCGGGGCTCTCGGGACCGGAGGCGCCGGAGGCGGACGCGTCAGTCTCCCGGGCATCCGGGTCCCGGGCGTCGGGACCGGGGGGACCGGTCGGCGGGGCGGTGGACCCGGCGCGCGGCTCGAACAGGCTCAGCCCGGACGGGGCCCGCACCTCCCCCGGACGCTCCGCCCCCGCCCCGCCCGTCACTTCGTCGTCCGTCCGGCCGTCCACCCGTTCGCCATCCGCCACCATGCGCGCATTGTGCCGCCGGTCACAGTCGCCGCGCGGGGTTTCCGCCGAGCCCGCGCCCGCGTGCGCGCCCCCTGCCCGGAAAGTGAGGCTGCGGCGGCCGAAACCGGAGGTCACACGGGACGGCATGGGCCCGGCTCGTGCGGCCGGATAGCATCGGTGGGCGCGGCCCCCACCGGGACCGTCACCCTCAGCTCGTTCCGAAGGGGAAACCGTGACCCTCCGCATCTCCGTGATCGGCACCGGCTATCTCGGTGCCACCCACGCCGCCGCCATGGCGGAGTTCGGCTTCGAGGTGCTGGGCCTGGACATCGACCCGGAGAAGATCGCCACCCTGACCGCGGGCCAGGTGCCGATGTACGAGCCGGGCCTCTCCGAGCTCCTGCTCAAGCACGTGGCGGGACACGAGGGTTCGACCGGCCGGCTGCGGTTCACCACCTCCGCGAAGGAGGCTGCCGAGTTCGGCGACGTGCACTTCGTCTGCGTCAACACCCCGCAGCGCAAGGGCGAGTTCGCCGCCGACATGTCGTACGTCGACGCGGCCGTCGACGCGCTCGCGCCGCACCTGACCCGCCCGGTGCTGGTGGTCGGCAAGTCCACCGTCCCGGTCGGTTCGGCGAGCCGGCTGGCCGAGCGGCTGGCCGCACAGGCACCGGTCGGCGAGGCCGCCGAACTGGCCTGGAACCCGGAGTTCCTCCGTGAGGGCTTCGCCGTCCAGGACACCCTGCGCCCGGACCGGATCGTGATCGGCACCCGCGACGGCCGCGCCGAGCAGCTGCTGCGCCAGGTGTACGCGGAGCCGATCGCCGCCGGGGTTCCGTTCCTGGTCACCGACTACGCCACCGCCGAGCTGGTGAAGACCGCCGCCAACTCCTTCCTCGCCACCAAGATCTCCTTCATCAACGCGATGGCGGAGGTCTGCGAGGCGGCCGGAGCCGACGTCACCCAGCTGAGCAAGGCGCTCGCGCTGGACGAGCGGATCGGCGGCAAGTTCCTCAACTCCGGTCTCGGCTTCGGCGGCGGCTGCCTGCCGAAGGACATCCGGGCGTTCATGGCCCGGGCCGGCGAGCTGGGCGCCGATCAGGCGCTGACCTTCCTCCGCGAGGTCGACTCGATCAACATGCGCCGCCGCTCCCGGATGGTCGAGCTGGCCCGCGAGCAGTGCGTCGGTGGCTTCCTGGGCCGCCGGGTCGCCGTCCTCGGCGCCGCGTTCAAGCCCAACTCCGACGACATCCGGGACTCCCCCGCGCTCAACGTCGCCGCCCAGATCCAGCTGCAGGGCGCACAGGTCACCGTCTACGACCCCAAGGCGATGGACAACGCCCGCAAGATGTTCCCCGGCCTGACGTACGCCGGCTCGCCGCTGGAGGCCGCCGAGGGCGCGCACGTCGTCCTGCACCTCACCGAGTGGCAGGAGTTCCGCGAGCTCGACCCCGCCGAACTGGGCGCGGTGGTCGCCGAGCGCCGCCTCCTGGACGGCCGCAACGTGCTCGACGCCGACGCCTGGCGTGCCGCCGGCTGGACCTACCGGGCCCTCGGCCGCCCGAGCTGACCCGACCGGGACGGCGCCCCGGTCAGTGGGCCGCCCCGGTCAGTGCCCGATCGGCGCCCGCCCGCATCCGGACGGGGCACCCGCTGCTGCTACAGGTAGACGTCCGAGACCTCGAACGTCTGGACGCTCAGCGCACCACAGCCCGACCAGAAACGGCCGCCCTGGATCAGGGTGTCCTCGTAGTACCGGTAGCGCTGGCCGTCGCCGTCACCGACGCCGGTGACCCAGCGCTTGACGAGGGCGCCCTCCACCCCGGGCCCGCTGAACCGGGACAGGTCGAAGGTGAGCCGCTGCGCGTTCTGGTAGTTGGCGGCGACGATGACCAGCTTGTGGTTGACGCCGTCGTACGCGGCGACCGCGTCGGGGTGCCCGGCGTTCGTGTAGAGGCAGCCCCCTCCTGGATGGTGTTCATCAACGGCTTGTACCCCCGGTCCAGGCCTGGCTCGTTGACCGGCTGGACCGAGGCGAAGTCGATGCCCCGGTGGTCCCGCGCGTAGCGGGCCACCGTCGCCAGGTCGGCCGCCTTGTGCCGGGCCGTCACCGCTCCCACACTGTGGAGGCGGTGGCCGGCCGGGCCGCCTCGGAGCGGGGGTGCCGTGGGAGCCGTGACCGTCCTGTTCATCGCCTCCGTCGTGGTGGTGGGCTACAACGTGTTCAGGGCCGCCACGGCCGTGGCGGCCCTCCGCCGGGCCGAACGGACCCCGAGGCGCTCGGGCTTCACCACGGGCCCCTACGAACTCGCCTACCTGGCGGAACACCTGGCCGAGACCGCGATCGCCGTGATGCACCAGGAGGGCCGGCTGACGGCGTCCCGCTCGGGCACGGTCACCGTCACCGATCCGGCCACCGCCGCCGAGATCGAGGTGCCCGCCGAGGCCACCGTGGTCCTCGCCGTCGGCCCGACCCGGACCCGCGGCCTGGCCGACCTGCTCGACGACCGGCGGCTCTCCGGGTGGCAGCTCTCCGAGGCGTCCGCGGAGCTCCACGACCGCCTGGTGGCGTCCGGTCTGCTCCGGGACCAGCGGCTGTACGCGAAGGCGCGGGCCGGTTACCAGTCGGCGCCCTTCGCGCCGGTCCTGGTCGGGCTGGCAGGGGCGGTCGCACTCTGGCAGGCGGATCTGCACGAGGGTCCGGTGCGACTGGTCCAGGTGGGCTTCGGGGTCGTGCTCGCGGCGGCCCTCGCCGTCGCCCTGTGGCCGCGGCCCCGGCCGAGCCGCACCACCGAGCTCGGCCGGAAGGTGCTGGCGCGGGCCCGGTCCTCCTCCGCGGGGGACTCCCCCGCCGTCCTCGTCGCGCTCGGCGGGCTCGCCGCGCTCCCGCCGGACCACCCGCTGGCGACGGCCGGGGCGGCCACCTACGTCCCGCCCGGGACCGCCCGGTAGGGGCCGGACGACCGGGGCCGGAAGGTCAGGGCCGGAAGGTCAGGGCCGGACAGGGCCTAAGGGGTGGCCGGGCCGAGCCTCGGGATCTCGATGGCGGGGCACCTGTCCATCACCATCTCCAGCCCGCCAGCGCGCGCCCGCTCGTACGCGCCCTCGTCGATCACGCCGAGCTGGAACCAGACGGCCTTGGCGCCGATGGCCGCGGCCTCGTCCACGACCGGCCCGGCGAGGTCGGAGTTGACGAACACGTCGACCACGTCGACCTCGAAGGGGATCTCCGCGAGGGAGGCGTACCCCTGCTCGCCGTGCACCGTCTCCGCCTTCGGGTGCACGGGCACGATCCGCTTGCCGAAGCGCTGGAGCACCTCGGCCACCCCGTAGGCCGCGCGCCGCCGGTTGGACGAGAGGCCGACGACGGCCCAGGTGTCGCCCGTCTCGGTCAGGATCCTGCGGACCGTCTCCGGGTCGCCGTACATGCCGTGCCTCCTCGTGTCCCGCTGTGCCGGTGCTCTCGGGCTGTACCCGGCGCTCCGGGCGCCGGGGCCTCGTCATGCCCAGCGCAGCCCGGCGCCGGGTCATTCCCGCTCGCGGACGCCCCGGAGCCCGGCCCGGCGGGGGGGACCCCCCGGACCCCGCTCCCCGGCCCGTGCCCGGGCCCGCCCCGGGGGGAGGGGCCGGCCGGCGGCCCCAAG
>NZ_JBHXKE010000180.1:0-20517 GCF_042722765.1 Kitasatospora sp. NPDC058406 | reverse complement strand
CGGTCGAACACGCGGTGGTCAGACCGAGAGCGAGCAGCAGACCCGCCGCGGCGACGGTACGGCTGGTGGAACGGAACATCGGGAGCTCCTTCGAGACCGCACGCGCCGATGGAAGCGGAGCGGGTGCGGTGGTGCGCAGGTAGGTGGGGGCCCAAGGCGGCGGACCGCGAGGTGGAGAGACCTTGGCTTATTCGGTTCGACTCGCACACGGTAGAGGATGAATCAAACGTAATTAACCAGAAACGAACAGGTTCAAACGCGGTGGGGATATGACACCTCTGTTTCGGAATCCACGTCAAGGGCGTTTCGGCGTCGAGACCACCTTGTAACGTGCGGCGCGTCGCTCGCGTGGAAGCCCCCGCCCCCTCGCTCCCGCCCGTCGGTCCCGGGCGGCGTGCGGGCGTGGGAAGCGGTGCCGGATGCGTAACGGTTCGATAAACCCGCGGGACGACCAGGGCTCGTACTCCTCGTACTCAAGCGACCTGCGCGCGGACCGGCGCGTGCCCGGCGCGTGTCCGGACCGGAGACTGAGGAGAACAGTGAGAGAGCCCGCATCGTCCTGGAGCGCCTTCCTGCCCCGCGGCGAACAGCCCCGGCCAGGCGACTCGGCGGACGCCTCCCGAACGGAGAGCGAGCGGGCGGACCTTGGGTGGCTCGGGCCCCGGGCGGTGGACCGGGAACCGACGATCGTCGTCCACCGTGCGCCCGCCACCGCCCGCGCCGCGCCACAGCCCCCGCCGGCCGTCCGCGACGCTGCGGCGCGTCGCGGGCGGTCCCGTCGGGGGCTGTGGTGGACGGTGGCGGTCTCGGCCACGGCCCTGGTGGGCGGCACCGCAGCCGCCGTTCAGTACGAGGGCCCGGAGGGCGAGGGCGTCCGTCCGGAGGTCACCTACACGGTGGGCGCGTCGACCCGGCCGGTCACGCCGACGACCGGGGCCCCCACCGGCGCGGCCGTCCATCCCGCCGGCACTCTCCCGTCCGTATGGCCGTCGACGCCGAAGGGCGGGCGCCCCGCCACGCCGACGACCGGCCCCGTCACGGCGAGGCCGAGCCCCGTCCGGGTGTCCCCGCCGGTCTCCGGTGCGCCCGCCGCCGGCGTGAGCGGCCCGCCGCCGACGGAACGCGTCGCGCCCGGGGACTCCGTCTCGCGGAGGGCGTCCGAGCGTGCCGAGGCGGCCGGGCCGTCGCCGGCCCCGGGCACCGGCGAGGCCGGGCGGCCGTCTCCCGAGCCACCCGCGGGCCGACCGGGCGATGCCGCGGCGGCCGGCGCGAGCGGACCTCCCGTGGAGTCGGGGCCGTCGCCGACCCCGGCCGCCGCGGAGACCGGCAGGCCCAGCTCGGCGGCCCCGAGCACCGGCGAGACGGGCAGGCCCACCTCGCCCGCGGCCGACGGCCCGGGCGGCTGACACCGCCGCCGAACAGTGCCGCTGCCGCCTCCGCCCCCGCACGGCCGGCGGTCGGCGCAGGAGGGACCGGCGGGTCGGGACGACCCGGAAGGGGGTGTGGATGTGGAGGCAGGGCCGGGCTCAGGAGGTCAGGAGGTGAGGTCGAGGACGAGCTTTCCGCGGGTGCGACCGGTCTCCCCGCGGGCCTGCGCCTTCGCGGCGTCCTCCAGGGCGAAGACCTCCTCGACCTCGACCGCGATGGCCCCGGCGTCGATGAGCTGCGCGAGCAGGGCCAGGGCCGCGCCGTCCGGCTCGACCAGGAAGGCGCTGACCCGCACGCCCAGGGCGGAGGCGGCGGACTGCAGTCCGGCGGAGACCCCGGAAGGGACGGCAACGAGCAGACCGCCGGGGCGCAACGTCTCCAGGGAGCGGGTGCTGGTGCGGTCGTGGTCGTCGCCGATCAGGTCGAGGACGACGTCGACGTCGCCGACCACGTCCTCGAACCGGACGGAGGTGTAGTCGACGAGCCGGTCCGCCCCGAGCCCGGTGAGCCAGTCGTGCCGGCCGCTGCGGGCGGTGCCGGTCACGTGGGCGCCCAGGTGCCTGGCGATCTGGACGGCGAAGTGTCCGACCCCGCCACCGGCGGCGTGGACCAGGACGTGCTGGCCGGACCGGACGCCCGCGGTGTCGACCAGGGCCTGCCAGGCCGTGAGGGCGGCCAGCGGGACGGCTGCGGCCTGGACGTGGTCGAGGCTCTCGGGCTTGCGGGCGAACTGGCGCGCCGGTGCCGTGACGAACTCGGCGTATCCGCCGGCCGCTCGGGGGAACCACGGCATCCCGTAGACCTCGTCACCGGGCTTGAGGGTGCTCACCCCGAAGCCCACCTCCTCGACCACGCCGGAGACGTCCCAGCCGAGGACGAACGGGGGATCGCCCAGCACGCCGGCCATCCCCCCGCCGGAGCGGGTCTTCCAGTCCACCGGGTTGATCCCGGCGGCGTGCACCCGGACGAGGACCTCCGTCGGCAGGGGGACGGGCCGAGGGACCTGCTCGACCTTCAGGACCTCCGGGCCGCCGAAGCGGTCCAGGAGCACTGCGCGCATCGTGTTCAGGGACATGGTGGACTCCCGGTCAGACGTGGCGGGAGGCGTCCGACGGCCTCGTCGCCCGATGCTCCCGACGGTATCCAGAGGCATATGGTTACCCGCAAGGACTACTACTTCCTTCTGGGAAGTCCGCAGGTGAGGAGCGGTACGGATGATCGAGTGCGCGACGGGCCGGCACGACCGGCACGACGTCTACGCGGCCCAGTGCCCGTGCCGGGCGATGCTCGACCTGCTGGCCAACAAGTGGTCCGCCCTGGCCATCGGTGCGCTCGAAGACGGCCCCCGGCGCTTCGGCGAACTCCAGCGGCGCCTGCAGGGCGTCAGCCCCAAGGTGCTCACCCAGACCCTGCGCCGCCTGGAGGAGGCGGCGCTGCTGACCCGGACCGTCTACCCGGCGGTGCCCCTGCACGTGGAGTACGCCCTCACGGAGCTCGGTCACAGCGCGGCCGTCCCGCTCGGCCTCCTGCGGGCGTGGGTCGAGGAGAGGATCGACGGCACCGAAACCCGCCCGCCGGTGTCGGCGTAGCCGCCTCCGTAACGAATTCGCATACCTGCGGGACCGACGGGTCCGCCCCGCCTCCTTAACCGGCAGGCACCGAGACGGTGCCGGAACTCCTCCTCGCCGGAAGGTGACCACGTGTCCACCCCCCGCAGTCTGATCCTCGCGGGTGCCACCGCACTCGTCCTGTCGACCGTCCCGGTCGGTGTGGCAGGCGCCGCCCCCGGTGCCGCGTCGGCCGGTCCGTCGGCCCCGGCCCCGCACCTCGACGTCCCGCTGGAGCGGGGTCTGGAGCCGTCGGTGGCAGGGGTCCCTCGGGACTTCGAAGTGGGCGGGGCGGCCAAGGAGTTCCGGTACACCGTCACCAACCCGACGGCCCACGACTTCGTGGCCTTCGCCCTGCTGAAGTTCAAGAACGAGGCAGGCGACCTCCGGGCGGCCGACCTCAAGGTCGAGTACCGGATTCCCGGAGGCACCGACTGGCTCCCCGGCTCGCTCGCCCCGGGTGGCGAAGGAACCGACGGCAGCGTCCTGGTGGTGCTCGGGGCCAAGGAGGGCGACGGCGTCTCCGACGACGCGCTCCTGGCGGTGCGGAAGGGGCGGACCCTCGTCCTGACGGTGCGCACCTCGTTCTCGGCCGGGGCGCCGACCGGCAAGGCCGGTGTCGCGCCGGTCACCTTCGCTGCGCGGCTGGACGACCGGACCGGGCTGCCGGTGGACGAGGGCAGCTTCGGCTGCGCGTGCGCGGTGGGCTGCGCCGGTTTCAGGATCAAGAAGCCGGCCCCTCCTGCCCCAACCCCCACCGCGACCCCGACGCGGACCGCCTCGCCGACGCCTACGGCCACCGCGACGCGCACGGCTTCGCCGACGCCCACGGCCACCCCGACACGCACGGCTTCGCCGGTCCCCACGGCGACCCCGACGCCCACGGCCTCGCCGGTACCCACGGCCACTCCGACGGTGGCGCCGACCGCGACCCCGACCCCGACACCCACGGTTGTGCCGACGCCCACGGCCACGGCCACCCCGACGGCGACCCCGACCCCGACGCCCACGGTCACTCCGACGCCTACGGCCACCCCGGCGCCCGCGGTCACCCCGACCCCGTCGGCGACCGTCACACCCGTCGCGGTTCCCACCCCCACCCCCACCCCCACCCCCACGCCCACCGCCACGCCGACACAGGCCAACACCCCCACCGCGTCCCCCACGCCCACGGCCACCCCGACGCGTGCCGCTGCGCCGGCACCCACCAGCCCGGCACCCTCGGTCGTCGCCAACCGCCCCACGACCTCGGCGGTGCCGTCGACCGCTGCCACCACCGAGGACGACGGGCCGGTGCCCCTGTCCTTCCCGATGGACACCCCGACCAGCGCGCCACTGAAGATCCAGCCGGTGGCGGTCGCCAGGGCGACCAGTGCGGCCGACGCCCTGGAGCGGAGCCTGGCCCGGACCGGCGGCGGTGACCAGGGGGTGGTGATCGCCGGAGCCGGGGTCGCTCTGCTGGGCGCCGGAACCGGTGCCCTCGTTCTCCTGCGGCGGCGCCGGGCGGCGCGGCACGGGTGACGTGCGCGGCGGGGGGTGGGCCCCGAGTGAGGCCCGCCCCCCGCCTTGCCCGTGCCCGGTACGGGCGGTCGGCGGCAACCGTGAAGTCCCGTACGAGGCCGGCCGTTCGGCGGACGACGACACGCATGGACGTGCCCGGCGTCAGCCCGCTGTGGATCCCGGGTCGTCGGACGAGGACCCCGGAGTCGAGGGCGTCGCGGGGTGGCTCGGCGAGGGAGACGGTCGGACGATCACGGGGGGTTCGGTCGACGCTCCGGGCGCGGGGGCGGTCGGTCGGACGATCACGGGGGGTTCGGTCGACGCTCCGGGCGCGGGGGCGGTCGGCCGGACGATCACGGGAGGTTCGGTCGACGCTCCGGGACCGGGGGCGGTCGGCCGGACGGTCTGCGAATCCGCGGACGGCCTGCGCGGCCCGGTGGGGTTCGGCGCGGGGGAGGTCCGCACCGCCGCCGGGGCTTCGGCCGGCCCTTTCGCAGTCGGCCCGGCTGCGGAGCCGGCCCCGGCGGTGGGCGTGCCGGAGAGCGCCGGGAGCTGCGCGGTGGAGGAGGGGCGGGGGACGGCGGGAACCGGCGGTCGGGACGAGGCCGGTAGTCCGTTCTCGGACGGCGGAGAGCCGGACGGGGTGGCCGAGGTGGTCTCGCCCGCCCCCTCGGCGCGGCCCACCGCGGGCGGGGGCGACTGCGGAGCGGCGGGCGGCGGGACATCTGCGGCGGTCGCCTTCGGCCGGGGCGAACCGTCGGCGGGGTTCCCGTGCAGCAGGGCCGCGGTGCCCCCGATGAGCGCACTCGCCGAGAGCGCCAGCGTCCACCACACGGCGCCGCGCGCACGCCACCGCGGGCCGGTGGGGCCGACGGAACCGCCCGCCGCCGGGGACAGGGAACGCACGGCGAGCGGAGCCACGGCCCCGCGGTGGATCACGACGGCGGTCTCCTGCTCCGGTCGGACGACCGGAATCTCCACCGTCGGGGCTTCGGAGGAACAGGAACCGCAGAACGGGGCGAGCTGCTCGACCGAGGGCACCCGGCCGTCCGGCCAGGTGCCGGGGGAGGCCTGGAGAGCGGCGACGTAGCGGCACGTCCGGCCGGCGATGGCGGCGGCTCCGGCGCGCCAGGCGTGGTCGGGGTCGACCTGATCGGTGGCGGTCGCGGTGGCGGCCGTGTCCGCGGCGGGGATCTGTCGTCGCCCGGCGGCCCGGACCATGGCCCACAGAATCTCCCGCCGGCAGGTCTCGGGCACGGAGGCGAGGGCCGGTCCGGCCGGTCTCTGCGAGGCGTCGTGCACTGCCGCCGGCTCGACGGCTCCCGTACCGGCGAGGCGTGGTTCGGAAGGCGCGGCGCCGACTCGCGCTCCGGGAACCGGCCGGTCCTCTCCGTGGAAGCTCTGAAACAGACCGGCCGTCCGCGCGACCTCGGTGGAGGGGGTGCGGCCGTCCTCACCCGGAGGGGAACCGGCGTCCGGCCCGTCCGGTGGCGGCACGTCGCCGCGGCGCCTGAAGGAGCTCCAGGACGTTGACGGCTCTCTCATCGTTCTCCCTTGTGTGGGCTTGGTGGGCAGCGGTCCGTGGGCGAAGGTCGGCAGTGGGGGGAGGACCGCGATGGGAGAGGGAGGGCGGTGCCTGCGGCAGGGTGACGGCCGGATTCCTTCCGGGCGTCACCCTGCCGCAGGGGCCGAGCGGTAAGGCCGTACGGCCGGCCACCACGTCGCCGACCGCCCGGCCGGGTCTTCCCGTCATGCGGTTTCCTCGTGGGTCATCGCGGTTGCGGGTTCCGGGGCGGACGCCCGGCGGTGGGCTGTGCCGGAGCGGCGTGGCCCCCGGTGGCGTCGGCGGAGCCCGGGGTTCGAGGGCCTCCGTCGCCGATCACGCTCATCCGGTGGCGGACCGCGCGTACGACGGGGGTGGACTCCGGGTCCGGGACGACGGTCAGCAGCATTGCCAGGAGGGCGGCGCCGACGGCGGCCGCCTCGGCATCGGGGACCTCCCGCCAGGAGGCGGCCGCCTGACGTGCACCGAAGCGGGCCGGCCGGCTCGCCGGACCTTCGCGCCGCGCCCACTCGCCGGCGATCAGCGTCCAGAGTTCTGCCGCGAACCGGGCGTCTCCGGACAGCCAGGCCAGGTCGGCGCGGACCTGGGCCACGGTGAGGGTGAAGTGGTGGCGGGGGCCGAACGACGCCGCCACGGTGACGAGCAGGCTGTCCACCCGCCGGACGGCCAGGACGAAGTCGTGGCTCCGTGCCGCGTTGACGACCTCCACCAGGGCACGGCGGTGCTCGGCGGGCAGGCAGCTGTCCGCAGCTGCTCCCACGATGCTCCCGCCGGTGGTGCACGGGGGTGGTGGAGCCGGGTGGGGGAAGCGCAGGCCGCACCGTCCGCCGGGGCCGATGTGCAGTCGAAGCCGTTGCTCGTCCCGGTCGTCCCGGTCGTACCGGTTGTTCTGCTGGTCCTGCTCGTCCCCGTTCTGCCGGGCGGCGGCCCGGTCGGTGACGACGAGCCTGAGCCCGGATGCCACCGGGCCCGGCTCGGAGGGACGGCCACCCGTTGGGCCACCCGGCGGGCCGTCCGGGGCCACGCATCGGCCGAGGACGACGGCGCCCGGCTCGCCCGGTGTCCTGTGGACGGTCACGACGCCCCGTTCCCGTAGGCCGGGACGAGGACGGCCGCTCCGGTGCGCGGGGCGGGGCTCTGGGGCCCGGACGGCATCGGGGCCTCGGGGGCCCCGGCGTCGTACGCCGGCCGGGGCGAGTGGCGGAAGGGCGACATGGGGGTGGCTCTCCTTCGGTGCGCGGTTGCTCCGGTCCCGCTCCGCCGGGGGTCCTGTGGGGCCGACCGGGAGGGCGGGATCATGAAGGAGGAGCGCCGACTCCCCATGGCGGGCCTGCGCCGTTACCGAACAGTTGTGATCGATCGCCGCGGGGGAGTGCACCGGGGGAAGCGCACAGCGGGGTAAGCGCAGAGCGGGGTGAGAGCACAGCGGCCAGGGGGAGTGCCCGACCGTCCGATCGTGATTGCAGTTCGGTCGCAATGATGCGACGAGATGGCCTGCATGTTGCGATTGTGTTGACACTTGCCCGTAGGCGAGTCAGGCTACCCCCTAATATGTTGATTTCCGTGTAAGAGTGTCGCTTGCTGTTCGGTTCGGATTGAGGTTTCTCCGGCTGGACCTGGGCGCGGCATCGAGCGGATGGCATCAAGGAACCCTGCATGAGAAGAGTGGGATCCGTTTTCGCGGGCCTTCTTGGCCTGCTCCTGTCAGTCGTGGTCTGGGCACCGGCCGCGCAGGCCGCGCCCGTCACCACCTCTCCCGGGACCCAGTTCCCGGACACCGGAGGCGAGGGGGTACAGGCCCACGGCGGCGGCGTGATCAAAGTGGGCGAGTACTACTACTGGTTCGGTGAGGACCGCGGCGAGGACAACAAGTTCCGTTACGTGTCGGCCTACCGTTCCAAGGACCTGAAGGCGTGGGAGCCCCGGGGGCACGTGCTCACCCAGGAGTCCTCCCCGGAGCTGGCCACGGCGCTGATCGAGCGGCCGAAGGTCCTCTACAACGAGAAGACCGGCCAGTTCGTGATGTGGATGCACAAGGAGAACGACGACTCCTACGCCGAGGCCCGGGCGGCGGTGGCGGTTTCGTCCACGGTGGACGGCCAGTACGAGTGGAAGGGGTCGTTCCGACCGAAGGACGCGTCGGGCGCCGAGCACATGTCGCGTGACATCACCGTGTTCGAGGACCGGGCCGCGGGCAAGGCGTACATGATCTCCTCCGCGAACAACAACGCCGACCTGCACATCTACGAGCTCACCGACGACTACACCCGGGTGAAGGACCTGGTGGCGAACCCCTGGCCGGGAGCCCACCGGGAGTCCCCCGCCCTGTTCCGGCGCGGTGGCGTGTACTTCATGCTCACCTCCGGGACCAGCTACTGGGACCCCAACCAGCAGAAGTACGCCACCGCTCCGAGCCCCACCGGGCCGTGGACGCCGATGAGGGACGTCGGCAA
Organism: Kitasatospora sp. NPDC058406; assembly: GCF_042722765.1. NCBI lineage: Bacteria > Bacillati > Actinomycetota > Actinomycetes > Kitasatosporales > Streptomycetaceae > Kitasatospora > Kitasatospora sp. NPDC058406. The sequence continues at coordinate 11,965 of NZ_JBHXKE010000180.1, read as the reverse complement.
CAGCAACGGCCACCACTCGCAGACCACGTTCGTGCTGCCGGTGGAGGGCAGCGAGACCACGTCCTACCTCTACATGGGCGACCGCTGGGCGGGCGTGTGGTCCGACCCGAAGCGGGTCAACGACTCCACCTACGTGTGGCTTCCGCTGGAGTTCCCGGACCCCACGACGATGACCCTCCCGTGGTACACCGACGTCTCGATCGACACGGCGACGGGCCGGATCCGCGGCGTGGGCGGTGACCCGCTCAACACCATGGCCAACAAGGGCAGCGGGCAGTGTGCGACCGTTCCGGGCAGTGTCTCCGACAACGGCGTGGTGGTGGTCCAGGGTGCCTGCGACAGCGGACTGAACAGCCAGTGGCGCTTCACCGACAACAGCAACGGCTACGTCCGGGTGCTCGCCCAGCACAGCGGCAAGTGTCTCGACGTCTCGGACAAGTCGGTCGCGAACGGGGCCGAGGTCAAGCAGTACGACTGCGGCTCCGGTGACAACCAGCGCTGGCGCTTCGAGAGCCTCGCCGACGGCCACGTCCGCATCGTCGCGAAGCACAGCAACAAGTGCCTCGACAGCAAGGACGGATCCACGCAGGCCGGCGCCCATCTGGTCCAGACGGACTGCGGCACCGGTGCAGGCCAGTCCTGGAAGGTCGCCAAGGTCGGCGCACCGACGGACCCGACCGGCCCGACGGACCCGACCGACCCGACGAACCCGCCCGGCGGTGGCACCCCCGGCAAGGTGGACCAGCAGATCAGCACCTCGGTCAGTGCCGGCGTGCTCACCATGACGGCCGCGACCGACGCCGTCCGGCTCCCCCCGGTCGCCTTCGGAGCGGGCGGCGCGTCGACCGGCACCCTGAACCCGGCGATCGTCAAGGACTTCCGCGGCGGCGCGGCGGGCTGGTCGCTCACCGGCAAGGTCACCGACTTCACCGGGCCGCGCGGCCGGATCGAGGCCGCACGACTGAGCTGGACCCCGACCTGTGCCACCAAGGCCGAGAGCCCGAGCACCTGCCAGGCCGGCAGCCCCGGAGTCATCGGCACGGACGGTGCGACGCTGGCGTCCGCCCCCGACGGCGCCCTGACCGGTGGAGAGTTCACCGCCGGTGCCACCGTCTCCCTGGACGTTCCGAAGTTCACCCCCGTCGGTGACTACGCCGGAACGCTGACCCTCACCCTCCTCTGATCGCGCTCCGCGTGCCGGAAGCCCCGGCGTCCGGCACGCGGTGCTCACGATAGCTGACGAGCCATGCGCAGAGCACCCGTCGTCACCCTCCTCCTCGCCGTCCTGACGGCGCTGTCCCCTCTCCAGGCGCGGGCCGCGGACAACGGCGAGTGGTCGGTCGAGCCGGCCGACTCCGAGATCACGCCGCGCACGGCCTTCGAGCTCTCGGCGCGTCCCGGTACGACGTTCGCCGATCGCGCCGTCCTCACCAACACCACGGCCGGCCCGCTGACCCTGCGCCTCCACGTCGCCGACGCCTACAACACGCCGCGCGACGGCGGCCTGGCGGTGCGCGGCCGCGAGGAGACCCAGCGCGACGTCGGCACCTGGGGGCAACCCGAGAAGGACGTCGTGACGGTGCCGGCCCACTCTGCGGTGACGGTCGGCTTCACCCTGACCGTTCCCGGTAGCGCCTCGCCCGGTGACCACGTCGGTGCCCTCGTGGCCGTCGACGACCGGGTGCAGCCGGGCGCCGGCTCCTACATCGGTGTCCGGCGCGGCGTCGGAGCACGGATCTACCTGCGCGTCGAAGGACCGCAGATGCCGGCACTGGCGGTCGAGGACCTGCGTCTCACCGCGGAGAACCCGCGCATCCCGTGGACCGGCGACAGCAGCACCACCGTGTCCTACACGCTGCACAACACCGGGAACGTGAAGCTCGCCCCCCGGGCCTCCCTCCACGTCGGGGGAGTGTTCGCCGGGGTGCCCACGACCAGGCAGCTGACGAACGTGCCGGCCGAACTGTTCCCCGGCGAGAAGGTGCAGGTGACGGAGTCCTGGCCGGGGGCGCCCACGGGCTGGGGCGACGTCACGGTCACGGCGACGGCGAACGGGGTCGGTGCCACCGGATCCGACGACTTCCTCGAAGTGCCGTGGATCCTCGCCGGACTCCTGACCTCCCTCACCGCGGGGTTCACCGTCCTGCTGGTCAGGCGCCGCAGGCGTGCGGCCGCCCGTGGACGGGCGTCGGGCGCACCCGCACCCGTGTGAGCCCTCCGTCGGTCGCCCGGCTCCGCCGCCGGGCCGCGAACAGTCGTGCCGAGACGGCGAGCCGAGACGGACATCCGTCACGGAGGGTTGTGAAGGCGAAGGACAGCGCGACCCCCGGGCCTGTTTCGGGGCTCCCGTCCGCTGCTCCTTGCCAGCGCAGTGACAAAGCAGGATAAATGGTGACTATGAACCCTCGTGTGGGCGGTAGCCACGGGAGCCGCCCGGCCGGCGCCCGTACCGGCGGCGGAGCCGGTGAGCCCGGGACCGCCGCCCGCGGGCGGCGCGCGGAGGACGGCGGCGAGGCACGGGGCGATCCCGCTCCGGAGCCCCCGCTGCCGGGCAGGGCGGCCGACCGCAGCTTCGCCCGGGAGGTCTTCCTCCTCCAGCTCGTGATGGTGGTGCTCCTGGTCGCCGCCGCCGTGGCGGCCCTCGTGGTGCAGCAACAGCGCGCCACCCTGACCGACGCCCGGCACCGCACCCTCGCCGCCGCCCAGTCCTTCGCCCACGCGCCGGGGCTCCTGGAAGCCCTGCAGGGCGACACCCCCACCGCGACGCTCCAGCCACTGGCCGAGGAGGCCCGGACGGCCGCCGGCATCGACGCGCTCATCGTGTACCGGCTCGACGGCACCACCCTCACGCACAGCGACACCTCGCAGCTCGGCAAGCACGTCATCGGCCCCTACGCGGAGGCCGCCGAGGGCAGGGCCTTCACCAGCACCTTCGACGGTGCGCTGGGCCGCTCGGTGGTGTCGGCCGTCCCCGTCAAGGACGCGGCCGGCAACGTGGTGGCCATCGTCTCCGCCCCCGTCACGGTCGAGTCCGTACAGAACTCGGTGGACCGTCAGCTGCCCGTCCTCCTGATCGGGGCGACGGCCGCCGCCGCCCTCGCGGCCGGCTGCGCCGCCCTGGTGAGCCGGCGGCTGCGACGCCAGACGCGGGGCCTGGGCCCGGCCGCGATGACCCGGATGTACGAACACCACGACGCCGTCCTGCACTCGGTGCGCGAGGGCGTCCTGATCACCGACGACAGCGGCCGCCTGCTCCTGGCCAACGACGAGGCCCGCCGCCTCCTCGACCTCCCCGCCGACGCCGAGGGGCGCCGCGTCGACACCCTCGGGCTCGACACCGACACCGCCGAGCTCCTCACCTCGGACCGGACCGCCGACGACGAGGTCCACCGGGCGGCGGACCGTCTGCTGTCCCTCAACAAGCGGCCCACCACACCCACCGGAGTGCACGGCACCAGCGTGGTCACCCTGCGTGACACCACGGAGCTGCGCGTGCTGGCGGGGAGGGCGGAGCTGGCCAGGGAGCGGTTGAGACTCCTCTACGACGCCGGGATGCGGATCGGTTCGACGCTCGACGTGGTGCGGACCGCCGAGGAGCTGGCGGAGGCGGCCGTCCCGGGCTTCGCCGACATCGCCACCGTCGAGCTGCAGGACCCGGTGCTGCACGGCGACGCCCCGGACGGGGCCACCACCGAGCTGCGCCGCAGCGCCGTCGCCGGACTCGCGGAGGACCACCCGCTCTACCCCGTCGGGCGGCTGATCGACTTCGCGCCGGGCACACCCATGGCGGCGAGCGTGCGTGACGGCCGGGCCGTCATCGAGCCCGACCTGGTGGCCACCACGGGCTGGCGGACCCAGGACCTCGAACGCGCCCGGCAGATCCTCGACTACGGGATCCACTCGCTGATGGTGGTCCCGCTCCAGGCCCGCGGCGTGACGCTGGGGCTGGTGAACTTCTGGCGCACGCAGAACTCCCCGCCGTTCGACGACGAGGACCTCGCCTTCGCCCGGGAGGTCGGCGGGCGGGCCGCCGTCTGCATCGACAACGCCCGGCGCTACAGCCGCGAGCACACGATGGCGGCGACCCTCCAGCGCAGCCTGATGCCCCGGGAACTGCCGGACCAGGAGGCCCTGGACGTGGCCCACCGGTACCTGCCCGCGCAGGCGGGCGTGGGGGGCGACTGGTTCGACGTGATCCCCCTGCCGGGCGCCAGGGTCGCCCTGGTGGTCGGCGACGTGGTCGGCCACGGGCTGCACGCCGCCGTCACCATGGGCCGGCTCCGCATCGCCGTCCACAACTTCTCGGCCCTGGACCTCCCGCCGGACGAACTGCTCGGCCACCTGGACGACTTGGTGGCCCGCATCGACGGCGAGGAGGGCGACGGCCCCGACAGCTCCCAGGTGATGACGGGAGCCACCTGCTTCTACGCCGTCTACGACGCGGTCGGCGGGCGGGTCAGCGCCGCCACCGCCGGCCACCTCCCGATGGCGGTGGCCCACCCCGACGGCACCGTCGAGTTCGTGCGCCCGCCCGTCTCCCCTCCGCTGGGCCTCGGCGCCGGCATGCCCGTCGAGGCCGTCGAACTGGCCGTGCCCGAGGGCTCCCGACTGGTCCTCTACACCGACGGCCTGCTCGCGGCCCGGGACCGTGACGTGGACGCCGCCATGAGCGCGCTGGACGACGTGCTCGGCGGGCCGGTCCGCCCTCCGGAGGAGACCTGCGACAGCGTGATCGAGTCGATGCTGCTCGCACGGCCCGTCGACGACGTCGCCCTCGTGGTGGCGCGGACCCGGCTCCTGGCCCGGGACCGCGTCGCCGAATGGGACGTACCGAGCGATCCCGAGGCCGTGGGCCCGGTGCGCAGGGCCTGTGCCCGCCGACTGGCCGACTGGGGCCTGGAGCACATCGGCTTCGGCACCGAGCTCATCCTCAGCGAACTGATCACCAACGCCGTGCGGTACGGCGCGGAGCCCATCCACGTCCGGCTGCTCCTCACCGAGACCCTGGTCTGCGAGGTCTCCGACGGGAGCAGCACCGCGCCGCACATCCGCCGGGCGGCGGACACCGACGAGGGCGGACGCGGTCTGTTCCTCGTCGCCCGCTACGCCGAGCGCTGGGGCACCCGCTACTCGCCGAGGGGCAAGACCATCTGGACCTCCCAGTCGCTGACCGGCGGTGGGCCGGCCGAGGAGCTCTCGGAGGACGACCTGCTCGGCCAGTGGGACGACCTGGCGATCTGACCGTGACGGAGCGTGACGACCTCGGGCTCCTCCGCCCGTGCCGGACGGGGCGGAGGAGCCCGGGGCGTCCGAGTAGGCTCGAAAGCGCGCACATCGCGTCACCGCTGAACCCCCGAGGAGGCGTCGTGGCCCGAGTACCCCGCCGCGTTCACGTGCTCGCCGTCTGCGGCTGCCTGGCGGCGCTCGGCCTCGCCGGCTGCGGCGGGGACGGCGACCGGGCACCGGTGGAGCCGGGCCTGTCCGTCTCGGCCCGGGACGCGGGCGGGATGGACGCACTGGTCGGGGCGGCCCGGGCGGAGGGCAGGCTCAACGCCACCACACTGCTGCGGCACTGGGCGAACTACGGCGGCCTGATCGACGGCTTCACCGCGAAGTACGGGATCGAGGTCGTCGTCGACAACCCCTTCGGCTCCAGCCAGGAGGAGATCGAGGACATCAAGCGCTACCGGGGCCAGGACCGTGCGCCCGACGTGCTCGACCTCGGCGACACCTTCGCCCAGTCCGCGGCGAGGGAGGGTCTGCTGGCCACGTACAAGCCCGAGGCGTTCGGCCGGATCCCGGCCGAGCAGAAGGACGCCGCCGGCCGCTGGTACAACAGCTACGGCGGCTACGTGGCGATCGGTTGCGACGCGAACCGGGTCCGGACCTGCCCGGCGTCGTTCGCCGATCTGCTCAAGCCCGAGTACAAGGGCATGGTCGCGTTGAACGGCAACCCCACCACAGCCGGGTCGGCCTTCGCCGGGGTGTTCGCGGCGGCCCTCGCGAACGGGGGCTCGTTCGACGACATCGCCCCGGGTGTCGACTTCTTCGCCAGGCTCGATGCCGCGGGCAACTACAACCGGGCCAACCCCAACCCGGCCGCGATCGCCCGCGGCGAGACGCCCATCAGCATCGAGTGGGACTTCCTCAACCTCTCGCACACCGAGGAGCTCGCCGGGACCGGCGTCGACTGGCGGGTGGCCATCCCGTTCGACGGCAGCTTCTCGCAGTACTACGCCCAGGCCATCAACAAGGACGCCCCGCATCCGGCCGCCGCCCGCCTCTGGGCGGAGTACCTGGCGAGCCCGGAGGGCCAGAACCTGCGGCTCGTCGACTACGCGCGTCCCGTGCTGATGGAGAACATGGCGAAGAACGGCACCCTCGACAAGTCCCTCGCCTCGAAGCTGCCGACGGTCGAGGGCACGCCGGCCTTCCCCTCGGAGGCCCAGCTGAACACGGCGCTGCAGTACGTCCGGCAGAACTGGGCCAAGGACGTCCCCGCCGGGTGACGCCGGCCCGCCAGGGACTCCGTGGTGTCGGGCGGTCGTGCTCCGACATCGCCGGCCGGTGCCTTCGGCCGATCGTCCCGGTACCCCGTAGCCCCGGTACCCCGTAGCCCCGTTACCCCGTAGCCCCGGAACGGTCGTCGACGGCGGCCGGCGCACCCGGAGCTGACGTCGCGTCAACCGTTCTGCGGCGCCTGCCCGGACCGGCACCGCGGCCCTGCCGCCGACTGTTCGAGGGCCGCTCTGGTCCGGGCGCCGTACATCGTGTGCGCGCGTTCGTCGCCCCGGATGCCGGCGGCCTGCTGGAAGGTGGCGAGGACCCGCTCGGTGGCGGGGTCGAATCGGCCGCGCTCGAACGCCGAATCGCCGGGTGCGCATCCGGCCTTCACCAGCAGCTTCTGCAGCCGGACCACCTCGGGCCCGCTGTCGCCCCGCCGGAGCGAGCGCACCGGTGAGGACTCCGTCGCCGAGGGCGAGGGGGACGGCGGTGCGGCGGGCGGGGCGGAGGGCGTCGTCGAGGGCGCGACGGACGGCGCGGCGGAGGAGGGCTGGGCGGACGGCGTGCTCGGCGGACCGGGCGTGTCGAGACCGCTCGGCAGGGCCGGTGCGGTGGTCGCGGACGGCGACGGGCCGGCTGGCGGGCCGGCGGACGCGCCGGTGTTCGCGGTGGGTGACGCGGACCCGGTCCTGGTCCTGCGCGGGCTCGGCGTCCGTGTGGCCGGCGGTGATTCGGGCGCGGGTGGAAGCGGTTCGACCTTCGTCACCGTCGGCCCCGGTGCGAGGTCGTCGGCGGCGGCCGGAGTCCGGTCGGCCGTCGGCGGCCCGGTGACGTGACCTGCCCGGGTGTCGGCCATCGCCAGCCCGAGCGTCAGCGCGACCGTTCCCACACCGGCGGCGCCGACGGCGATCCGGCGGCGGAGGGCCGTGTGCCGGGACGGCCTGCCGGCACGACGGTGGGCACGGCCGATGTCGATCTCGCTCGGCTCCGGAGAAGGCGCCGGCTTCTGGAGGTCGGGCGGGAGGTCTGGTGCGAGGTCAGGCGAGGTGGCGGAAACGGCGACAGGCACGGGCTCCGGCCGCGCGTCGGCAGCGGGCCGGAAGGCCGCCAGCAGGCCGTTTCGCAGGTGGTCGCTCTCCCAACGGTGGATTGCCCGCAGATCGGCCAGCGCCCCGCGGCAGCGGCTGCACTGCGCGAGGTGGGCGGCGGTCCCCATCGACGGTGCGGTGTCGGTGCCGGCCACTTCCGCGATCAGGGCGGCCAGATGCCGGCACCGGCGCTCGGGCGCGCCGACGGCGTGGACGCGGATGTACGCGTCGGCGAGGATCCTGCGGGCCTGCTCGGAGGGGTCCGGTGATGCCGCCGGTGTCCGCTCGGGTCCGGCGGCCGGGGCGAGCGCCCGCCACAGCTCCGCGGCCGGGAGGTCCGTGAGCTGTGCCAGCGCGCCCTGCAACGGACTCTCCTCCTCGGCGGCGGCGACGGCTTCGCGGTGACTCCGGTGCGGTGTCCTGCGGACGGACAGCCACGCCCGGAAGTCCGGTGACAGGTCGTCACTTCGCCCGGTGTCGGCCCAGTCGGCGGCGAGCAGCCGTGCCTCGCCGAGCAGGAGGCAGATCCAGGACGAGCTCCGGTCCTGCTCCCGGTGTGCGTCGTCGACCGCCCGGTCGAGGACGTCGGTCGCCAGGGTGTGCGCGGCCCGCGGAGTCGCGCAGAGGTCTGAGGCGTAGGCCAGCACCACGTCGCCGTACCGGAGCGCCCGATCCCGGGCCACCGCCCGCCGGGCGGAGGAGGGCGGGATCCCGGCGGGTTCCGCGTCGGAGAGCGCCCTGGGGGGAGATGACACGAAGGTCCTTGGTGACATCGGCCTCGCGCCGGCGTTCACAGCCGGAAGGCGGCGCTCGGCCGGCACACCGGGTCCGAGTCGCAGTCGGCGGATCGCAGCCGCAGGGTCTCGTCCACCTGCCCGGTGCCCTGCGAGGAGAGGACCAGCCCGGAGGTGCGATGGCGAAGGGCGCTCTCCCCGCCCGTGAGGTCGACGACCTGCCACGACTGGCGGGCGTTGTCGCCGCAGGGCTGCTGCGAGACGACGGCCCCGGCGGTCCCGGCCGATTCCAGGCAGGCGCTGTTCGCGGCGCTGACGAGCCGGGCGCCGCCGGACCGGTCGGCGCGCACGATCCACAGCTGATCGTCCGACGCCGTGCACGGCGCCAGGTAGGGAAGGCCGGCCGTCGATTCGCGGTCCTCGACCTCGCCGCAGTTCCCCGTCCCGGCGAGGCGCAGCCGGACGCGACGGTCCCCGGGAAGCGTGGCGGCCGGCGTGGAGGCCGAGTACACACCGGCCGACAGCCCTCCTCCCCGCCCGATCGCGGCCACGCTTCCCGGAGGTGCGGCCGCCGAGGACGGGGACCCGGTCCGCGGGGTGGGGCCCGGCGACGCCGTCGTGGCGGGGGACGCGGGAGCGCCCGATGCGCGCGTCGCCCGGTCGGGGGCCGTCGAAGCGGTCGGCGACGAGGCCACCGGGAGGACCGGGACGGCCGCGAGGGCGGGGACAGCCGCGTCCGCGGGGACGACGGGGCGGTTCGGATCACCGGCCGCCGGAGTGGAGAGCGGGACCGGCGGCCGCGCATCGACGGGCTGCTCCGCATGCGGCGATGAGAGGTACGGCGTCAACGCGATCGCCGCGACGACGGTGGCGCCGGCCGTCAGGGCGCCCGCCACCGCCTTGGCGGGGCCCGTGCGCGGAACTGCGGGCGGCGTGTGCGGCGGCTGCGGGGCGGGCGGGTGACCGGACCAGGCCTGTGGTGAGAGCGCGGACACGGACGCCTCGCCGCCGGACCACGGTCCGACGAACGCCACCGCGGCGAGACGCAATCGTCGGTTGACGTCCTGGAGTTCCTCGTCGCAGCGCCGGCAGGACGGGCACTCGTCGAGGTGCCGCGTCAGGGCTTTGGACCTCCGTTGCGAGGTTCCGCGGACACGTGCGGTGAGCTGGCTCGCGTAGACCTGGCACTCCGCCGACTGCGCCGTGGACAGGTGCGCCGTGAGATAGGCGGTGCGCAGGCCCTCCCGGGCTCGTGCGGCGAGTGAGGAGAGCCCGCTCGCCGAGAGGCCGAGCAGCGACGCCACTTCGTCCGCCGGGCGTCGCTCGACCACCGAGTGCCAGAGCACGGACCGCCACCGCTCCGGGAGGGAGCGGTACGCCGCGACGATCAGCTCGTGTTCGGTGGACGCTGCGACGATCTGGTCGGGGGAGGGGGCGTGGTCGGTCTCGTCCGCCCAGTCCTGGACGTCGTCGGTGGGGAAGGAGCGCCGGTCGCTCGTCGCCCACGCCGCCGCGGTGTTGCGGACGACGGTGAGCAGGTAGGGACGCCAGTTGTCCGTCGGCCCGTTGCCCGCCCGCACGGCGGCCAGCGTGCGGACGAAGGCCTCGCTCGCGAGGTCCTCGGAGCGGTGGTCCATGCCGCCGAGCGAGCGCGCGTAGCCGAGCGCGACACGGTGGTGGCGCTCGAAGAGAGTCCCCACGACGCTGTCGTCCCCGGTCCGCAGACGGGCGATCAGGACGGCGTCGGAATCGGTGTCGGAACCGGACGGGGACTGGCCGGGCTCGTCGGCCGCCCCGCGGCGGGGGGTGGACTCGGGAGCGTCGTCGGCCGGGTGCGGCGGCTGGGGCATGGTGATCCTTGAGGAGGGTTCGGGCATTCGGCGGATCGTGGGGCGGCCGGATCAGGGACCGGCCCTGATGGTCGGAGCACCGATGCGCCGTGGAGGGACCGGAGCCCCTTGGGCGCGCGGCCGTGCCCGTTCCGGCCGTGCCCGTTCCGGCCGTGGGCGGCGACGGCGGCGCGGCCGGGCCGCGGCCGTCCGCACGGTGCCGGGCGCCGCGCCGCGGTGCGTCACGCTGCCTCGGGCGTCGACGACACGGTGGGACGGCACAGCACACTCCTCGGAACCAGGGGACTCGGACAGGTGGAGTCGGGACCGCCACCGGCGTCCCGCTGCGTTGCGGGATCGTTACCCGGCGGCCGGGACGGCCTTCGGGGCATGCGGCGACGGACGGCCGAGCAGGCCAATCGAACGCGAAAGATCAGGAACGAACATGATCGGACGGCCGAGAGCTATGACACCGCCGGTTCGATGTCGTCGTCAAGTCCGGCAGCCGAGGCTCGGCTTGCCGGACGGGTGAGCGACGCCGTGCGGAGTTCCGGCCCGTGAAACCGGCACGCGGAGTCCGCCGGAGGTCCTCACGACCCGTCGGAATCGGGGACGGCGATCCGGTCTCCTCGCCGGTTCGCGCGTCGACTGCGGGCCGCAGGGAGCGGGTGGCCGAGTGCGGGCGGCCGAGATCGGCCCGCCGATTTCCGCCCGATTCGACAGGGCTCTCGGCCGGGAAGTGCCCGGCGCTCCCGGAATTCGTCGACCCCGGTTTCGGGCCCCGGAATCCGGGACGGAAACGGGCCGGATTCGCCCGCTCCGGGGAACTCGGCGAGCAGGGCGGCCGAGTCCGCTCTCGCCTGCGGCGAGCCATCGCCCCGGGGGACTACTCACGACTACGGAGGGGGGTACCTACGGTTCGGCGAACCGGCGTGAACTTGGGTGGCCGGAGTACTGGACCGGCTCGCTCGTGCGGGCTTTGCTGGAAGCAGAGATTTCGCCCGAGATGACCGGGTGCCGCCCGAGGGAGAGAGTCATGGCCACGAGAATTCGGCCCGTTGTGAGCCGGCCCACCGCCATCTATCTCCGGTGCTACCCGTGCGACGCGGTGCTGATGCTCGACTACTGGCAGCTCCTGCAGCGCTATTCCGTCGATTCCGGGCTGGGCGAGGCGACGCTGTTCATGGACAACGGCCGACGGTCGACCGAACCCCTGGCGGCGCTGGCCGCGCTGACCCGCGCCGTCGAGACGGGCGTCTGCGACACCGTGCTCGTCCCCGGCCCCTTCGTGTTCTCCCTGGACGACGCGATGGCCGCGGCGACCATCCGGAGGCTGGAGGAGGCGGGAGCGCGGGTCGTCGAGATGTCGAGGCCCCCGTACTCCCACGGAGCGCCGGTCGGGGACGTGGTCGCGGTCCGCTGACGGTAGGTCTGGCCCGGCCGTGAGGATCCCGGCCGGGCCCGCGCTTTGCTGTCCCGTTGCACCGTCCACATCCCCCACGGCTGCCCGGCCACGCGCTCCCTCCGGGTGGACATCAGCACGAACGAGGAGACCGCGACCGGTCCCTACGGCAAGCTGACCGTTGGCCGGGCCGCCGGGCCGGTCAGACAGAGCCCCGGTCCCCGCCCCCGCCTCCGGTCTGCGTACGGGCGGAGGACTGCGAGCGACCGCGGCTCCCCCCAGGTGTGGGCCCCCCCCCGCGCGGCGGGGGCACCGCCCGCACCCCGGGCGGGGCCCGCAGGGGGGGGGAGCGCGGGGGCGGGCGCCACCGCCCCTCCCCCCCCCCCCCCGCCCCGGCGAAAAGGAGCG
>NZ_JBHXKE010000179.1:0-20761 GCF_042722765.1 Kitasatospora sp. NPDC058406 | reverse complement strand
CACCCGCCCCGTCACCCCCCCCCGCGGCCGGCACGCGGGCCCGGGGGGGAGGGCCGGTCGTCGAACGGAGATCATCAAGCAGTAAGATCGTTTCGCAACACGACGCGAAGGGAAGCTCTGTGGCGCGGGTTGCGGTGATCGGTGGAGGCATCGGCGGGCTGGGGACGGCGCTGATGCTGGGGCGGCGGGGCCATGCGGTCACCGTGTTCGAGCAGGACGCGCGGCAGGCCGGAGAGGATCTGGACCGCGACTTCTTCCACTGGGCCAGGCCCCGCATACCGCAGGCCGTCCAGCCCCACTCGCTCCTCGCACCCGTCCGCGCCGTGCTGCGTACCGAGGCCCCCGACGTCTACGCGGACCTGCTGGCGCGCGGGGCCCGGGAGTACCACGAGTTCGACTGGTTCGGCGAGCATCCGCCGCATCGCGACGGCGACGAGGACCTGGTGACCCTGCGCACCCGGCGCATCGTGCTGGAGGCCGCCCTGACCGCGGCCGTGCAGCGGGAACGCACCGTCGACGTGCGGCGGGGCTGCCGGGTGAGCGCCCTCACCGTCGAGGAGGGCCGTCCCGCCCGGGTCACCGGCGTGCGGGTGGGCGCGGAAGCGCACGGGGCCGACCTCGTCGTCGACGCGTCCGGCCGTCGCTCGCCGGTGCCCGCCTGGCTGGTCGAGGCCGGCTGCCGTCCGCCCGTGGTCGACAGCCACCGCACCGGGATCGCCTACCTGTGCCGCTGGTACCGCCTGCGGGCGGACGGCCCGCGCCACCCCGGGCGGGTGGCCAACGGTTCGGCCGCACCGTTCGCGCTCGCCGGTGTCTTCCCGTCCGACAACGACACCTTCGCGGTGAACCTGGTGCTCTCCTCGGGCGATCCGACCCGCGGCGCGCTCACCGACCCCGCCGTGTTCGAGGCCGCCGCCCGCCGCTTCCCCGCCACCGCCGCCTGGCTCGACCTGGACCCCGAACCGCAGTCGGCCGTCCTGGCGATGGCCGGCCTGGACAACCGCTGGACGTCCCTCAGCGACGACGACGGACCCGTCGTCACCGGTCTGGTCAACGCCGGGGACAGCCTCGTCCACACCAACCCCACCCTGGGCCACGGTGCGGCCCTCTGCCTGCGCGCCGCCCAGTACCTCGCCACCCATGTCGACCGGATCGCCGAGGACCCCGCCGACTACCACGCCTGGACGAGGCAGGTCCTGCGCCCGTGGTTCGACGACCAGGTGGCGGCCGACCGCGTCAACGAGCAACGCCTCGCCGAGAACGCGCCGCCCCCGGACCGGCGGGCCGCCGCGGTGGCCGCCTGCGCCTTCGACGATCCCGTCGTCATGAGGGCCCGGGCCCAGGTACGCCATCTCCTGCGACCGGCCGGCGACGCCTACGGCACCGACGAGGTGGACCGGCACGTCACCGCCTGGCTGGACGCGAACCCGGACTTCTCGCCGAAGCACGACGGTCCGACCCGGCGCCAGTGGGACGCGGTCGTCGCGGGCTGAGGGCGTCCTGGCGGGTGCGCGGTGACGGTCGGATGACGGAGGGCTGTCGGTCGGGTGTGGGCCGGCTGCCGGTCGCCTGAGGGCGAGGTCTGCGAAGTTTCCGGAGACGGCCGCCGGAAGCCACCGGGCGGCTCGAACCCGAGGAGCCAATCATGGACACCCACGTCACGATCATCGGCGCCGGACTCGGCGGACTCACGCTCGCCCGCGTCCTGCACGTTCACGGCATCCCGGCCACGGTCTACGAGGCCGAGGTCTCCCCGACGGCGCGCACGCAGGGCGGGATGCTCGACATCCACGACTACAACGGGCAGCTCGCCCTCGACGCCGCCGGCCTGATGGACGAGTTCCGCGCCGTCGTCCTGGAGGGCCGCCAGGCGATGCGGATCCTCGACCGGGACGGCGCCGTCCTGCTCGACAAGGCCGACGACGGCACGGGCGGACGCCCCGAGGTGCAGCGCGCCGACCTGCGGCAGGTCCTGCTCGACTCGCTGCCCGACGGCACCGTCCGGTGGGGGCACAAGGTCACCGCCGCCCGTGCTCTCGGCGAGGGCCGCCACGAGGTGGCGTTCGGTGACGGCAGCACGATCGTCACGAGCCTGCTGGTCGGCGCGGACGGCGCGTGGTCGCGGGTGCGGCCACTGCTCTCCGACGTCACGCCCGAGTACACGGGCACGTCGTTCGTGGAGACCTACCTGTTCGACGCGGAGACCCGGCATCCGGCCGCGGCGCGAGCGGTCGGCGGCGGGTCGATGATGGCACCCTCGCCGGGCGCGGAGATCTTCGCCCACCGGGAGAGCGGCGAAACCCTGCACACCTACGTGAACTTGACGAGGAGTCAGGAATGGTTCAAGGAGGTTGACTTCACCGATCCGGCCGCAGCCGCCGCGCGGATCGCGGGGGAGTTCGACGGGTGGGCGCCGGAGCTCACGGCCCTGATCACCGACGGGGACACCGCGCCGGTCCTGCGTCCCCTCTACGCCCTGCCCGTCGGGCACGAATGGGACCGGGTGCCGGGGGTGACCCTGATCGGGGACGCCGCGCACCTGGTGGCCCCGAACGGCGAAGGCGCCAACCTGGCGATGCTCGACGGCGCCGAGCTCGGCAAGGCCCTCGCCGCGCACCCCGGCGACGTCGAGGCCGCGCTCACCGAGTACGAGCGCGCCATGTTCCCGCGCAGCGCCGAGTTCGCCGAATTCGTGTACCTCGACCCCGACGGGATCGACTTCGGCGACAAGGCGGCCCCCGGCCCGGCCGGCACGATCGCGGGGGAGGGCCACTGAGTCGGGAGCCGGCAGCGGAGGTGGTCGGCGCCCGGGTGGGCGCCGACCCGGCCCGGCGGTACCTGTCTCCCCGGCTCCGAAAAATCTGAGCGCGCCGCAGTAGACATTGCCTGGGGGCGGGTCTAGCGTTTCTCTCGTAGGCAGCAGTCGGCGGTACCGGCCGGTCAGTTCCGGCCGGGGTCGTCGAGCGCAAGTCCGCAGTGCGGTACGGCAGTGGAGCCCCGAAGCCAGGCAGGTGCAGGACGGTGACGGGACTGGCCGCCGGACCGGGTGGCCCGCAGGTGTCAGGGGCCGCCGAGTACGCGCAGTACGCGGTTCCGTAGGTGCAGTACCAGCAGTCACACAACGGACACGACCTCGGCAAAGGCGTCAGGACTGCGGGCGCGCGTGCCGAGGAGTCCGGGCAGTGGGGTTCCAAGCCACGAAGGCGCACGACGGGCGACGGGGCTGGCTGCCGGACCAGGTGGGCCCTCACGGCCACCGACCGGAAGATGCAGTTCAGAAGACGCAGTACCCCGCAGTAGCGCACTACCCGCAGTACCGCAGTACGGAAGCGACAGGTCAGTACCGAGGATGAAATGGAGGGCGCAAGCGCCATCAGGATCGCCCGGCCCGTGAACACTCGTCCGGGCGGACACCGCAGACCCCAAGGCAAGGACGGTGGTTTCCGGTCACGCATACGCGATCCCCGCACATCCCCCCAGGGGCCGTGCGGAAGCAGAGGACCGGCCCAGGCCGGTAGATGGTGTTGTTTCCCCTTCGGGGCCCCGGAGCCGCCACGGCGCCGGGGCCCCTCGACGCGTTCTCCCGAGAACCAGAGAGGTGCAGTGACTACAACGACCGGCCCCGGCACGCCCGACAAACTCGACGACGACGACTACCCCGCCTACACCATGGGCCGCGCCGCCGAGATGACCGGCACCACGCCCGGATTCCTGCGCGCCCTGGGCGAGCACCGCCTCATCACCCCGCTCCGTTCCGACGGCGGCCACCGCCGCTACTCCCGCTACCAACTGCGCATCGCCATGCGTGCCCGCGACCTCGTCGACCAGGGCACCCCCGTCGAAGCCGCCTGTCGCATCGTCATCCTCGAAGACCAACTCGAAGAAGCCCTGCGCCTCAACGAACAGCTCCGCCGTTCCCAGCCCGGTCAGGAGCCCCCCGCGGGTAGTTGACCCACCGGCGCCCGGACTTCACGGCGCGGCCCGGCCGCCCGGCCGGCGTGACGCCCGTTCACCGGCGGCCGGGCGGCGCACGTCCCGCGCCCGGCCGCCCGGGGGCGCCGGGCGGCAGGCGGCGGGCTCGGTGTCAGGGCGAGTCGCCGGTCGGGGCGATGACCGGGGTGGGGGCCGGGGTGGCCGTCGCCTCAAGTCGTTCGCGGACCCAGGTCAGGAAGGCCCGTACGTCGGCCGCGGGCAGCGTGGCGGTGGCCGGACGGGGCTGTTCGAAGCTGCGCAGCGCGCTCTCGATCAGCGGCCGGAAGCCGGGCTCGGCGGCGGCTGTCGTGCGGGCCGCCTCCCGCTTGGCCTTCCACCGGCCGGTGCGGCGGTACACCAGCGCGCGGCAGCCGTTGAGCACCCGGTTGTCCGCGAGGTGGCCCTCGCCGTCGGCGTGTTCGCGCACGCAGGCGCGCAGGGCGGCGGACACGTCGGCCGGGTCGGGTTCCGCGATCACCTGGCACGCCGCCTCGCCCCACAGGGTGATTCCGGCCCGGTGGGCGATCGAGCGGTCGATGACGAACCAGAACGCGGGTGCGCCGGAGGTGTCGTGATCGGCCCGGTCCGGTAGCAGCGGGCCGGTGTTGAGGTTCAACAGAAACCCGGGAGCGCCCGAGGGATGGGCGGCGAAGTCCGCCCCGTACACCACCAGTTCGAGCCCGGCCGCCGGACAGGGAAGCCGGGGGTGGGCGAGCTCCCCGGCCAGCTCGCGCAGGGTCGGCGCCGGCAGGTCCGGCTCGACGACGACCACCACGTCCACGTCGCTGCGGCCGTGCCGGTAGTCCCCGAGCGCCACCGACCCGACCACGAGCACGCTCACCAGGTGCGGCCCGCACACGGACCGGGTGCGGCGGACGAGTTCCGCCAGGTAGGTGCGCAGTTCGGCGGGGATCGACCGCCGGTCCTCGGCATCGTGGGTCATGGGCCCAGTCTGCCCGGACGAGCTGTCACCCGGGGGACCGGCTGCGCCGTTTTGCCAGTAATCCACTGTGTCTGGTACTCAACGCAAAACTCGGTGAACGTTCTGACGAAGGGCGACCCGAATTTCACCAGTACACAAGTTCCCTCTGACGTTCGTCCAGCCGGAGGCGCCTCCCCTGATTTCGGCCCTGTGGGGGACTACGTGAGTACGGCCAGTTCCTGCAGCATGACGGCGTACAACGGCGCATCCTCGAAGGGGCGGTGCTCGCCGACCTTGGCGTACCCCCAGCTCTCGTACATCGCTTGGACCCGGGGGTGGGTGGTGTCGACGTAGAGCACCGCGAGGGCCTCGGAGCGTTCGGCGACGAGGGCGGCGTGGACGGCTTGGGCGATTCCTTGTTTCCGCCATGACGGGCGCACCATCACCTCGGAGACCGCGAACGTTCGGGCCGGATCGGGTGCCGGGTCGAGATGAGGGCGCCACCACTCGGAGCCGTCTGTCAGGGGTGCGCCGTAGGCGAAGCCGACCGGAGTGTCGCCTTCGTATGCGACGACGCAGGAGTAGCCGGACCGCGTGGTCCAGTGATCGACGAACCAGTCGAATCGTTGAACGAAGGGATCGTCCGCCTGTTCCCGATAGGCATCGGAGTGGACCTCAAGCAGTACCTGGCGGTGTTCCTCAGGCAGGTTGTCGCCGTGGAAGTGGCGGAGGTCTATGGTCATCGCGAGCCTTCCGGGGTGCGAAGGTAGTCGGTCCACTCTCGCGTAACTGGGGAGTCTGGCGCCAGGGTGAAGAGTTCTCGGTGGCGTTGATGTCGATCCCGCCATCATGTTCGATCGTCAACCCGGCAGGGTGGGCCCCCGGGTCTGCCACCGTGGCCAGCGCGGCGACGGCGTTGCTGCCAGGCGAACAGCGCCGCCAACTCAGAATCCAGTCGGGATACCTACTGTCTCCGCGAGCTCCAAGGTCTCCTCGCGCATTGACCGTGGAGCCCGACGCCAGAGTTCGGCAGCCACCGTACGGGCCTGAGGGGTGAACTGGACAGTCTCCCGGGAAACCTTCAACGCCCTACCCATGACGTGCAGCGCAGCAGTGCGATCTCCCCTGTCCAGGTGTGCACGAGCAGCATCGACCCACAGCCGAGTACGTCGCTCGGTCGAAGGAATCGCATGGGGATCGATTGCGTCCGTCAGGTTCAACGCCTTGCCCGAGCTGCGTAGTTCGGTATTGATGCTGATGGCGTGCAGGTCCGTGTTGGCCCGTCCGAACACGGTGGAGAGCTCCGCGTACCCAGCCGGCAGCGACTTCGCGACCTGGTCGGCCGTGTCCCAGAGCCGCCACGCCTGCCCCTCGCGACCATCTTTGGCCTCGGTGATCGAGGCGTGGAGGTGCAGGGCACCGTAGAGTCCCCGCCAGTGCAGCGGCGCCTCGGGCAGGTGCGGGCGCAGGCGTTCGATGGCCGTGGTGGTCAGCATCATTGCGCCCTCATGCTCACCGACCGCCCGGAGCGTGTTGGCCAGGTTCCACGCGGCCGCGCCCATGGCTGCGGGGTCGTCGGCATCGGCTGCTGCCGCCATGGCCCGATCGCCCAGCATCCACACGGCCTCGGCCGGCCCGATGTAGGCGATCACCTGCTGTGCAAGGCGGTACGAAGCAGCGAGCGCGCTGAGAACGCGCCGACGTTCCTCGCCTGCGCTGTGGGCCGCGAGCGCCTCACCCAAACGGATGAGGTCAGGAACGATCAGACCGACATCGGTCCGGTTGTTCGCTGCCCGGTGCCAGAGCTTCCACCCGGCATCCACATCGGCGCCATAGCTTCTCGCGGTCGCGCCTTCCGGAATCTGTGCCGGCCCGCAGGTCCCGCGTTCCAGCAGGACCGCCCACACGGCTGCCGACGCCGGGTGGTACAGCCGTCCGGTACTGATCGGCTGGGGTGAGGATGCGGGCCCGGTGAGAACCGAGAGGTCGTCGATGCGCAGCGACAACGCGATCCTCTGCAGCGCGGCATGGGAATTGAGGGGGCGCTGGTTCTGTTCGATCTTCTTCAACCAGGCGGTACTCCGGCCGACCAGACCGGCGAGGACGGCTTGGGTCATGCCGCGGCGCTCGCGCTGAAACTTGATGCGCTCGCCTACGGTCAGTTCGTCGGATTGCTCGGACATACGCCTCTCCCTGGCTGCTTGCGGCCTCCGGGACGCTGACCGATCCCGTGGCCCCACAACACACCGTAGAGCGGGCAGAACCTGCTGCACAGACGTTCACCCGGACGTGGTGGGGGGCAGCCAGGCGAGGGGGCGGGTTGGGTCCTCTCACGTGATGCCGTCACTGTGCGGTCCTCTTATGTCACCCTCCACAGTGCATGCCTCCCCGCGTCGGGGCGGCGAGATCAGCTACGACCCGCTGAGTGGTGAGATCCGGATACCGCTGGACCTGGCCCGGCCCCGGCGTCCCTCGGCGACGCGATACTCGTACGCCCCCGGCGCCCGAGCCTGCGCCGCCCCACTCCGGCCGCGTAGCACCTACCGACTCCCGGGGTGTGCAGCCTCCCACGGTGCTGCACACCCCGGGCTCCAACCCCCTCCCCGGACGCCCTTCGGGAAGGGGACGCGGAAGAGCAGCGAGGCCCCTCACCGATCACGCCTGAGCTCACCGCGCGGACCGCGCCCGGAACGCCTCCCCGGGAACTCAGCATCCACTCGGCCTCGGCCCCATCAGAACGTCGACGCCGGTGACGGTCTCGCAGGCCCGCCCGATCTCGTCCTGATCGAGTTGAGCCAGAGCAAAACGAGCAGTGGCCAGCGCCCAGCTTTGCCGTTTCGATCGTCATCCCGGGAGAGTAGCTCCAGGGCCTGTCACCGCAGCAACGCGGTGACAGGCAGGACCATGGCGTTGTACACCGGGGAGTCCGGAGCGTGCTTGATCTGCCCGATGATCTTGTACCCCCAACGCAGGTACGCGTCGTGCGCCGGCTGGTTGGTAGGGATGCACGTCAACGTCGTCCACTGCTGCCCCCGACCGATCACAGCCTCGTCGTGAAGCCGCCGACCAACACCCTTGTTGGTGTGGATCGGCAGCACCATCAACTCGCGCAACCAGAAGACGTCCCCGGCCTGCGAAGCCTTCAGGACGTCGTCCGGCCGCTGCTCGCCGACGGACAGCCACCAGGTGCGGTCCTCGGGCAGGGTGACACCGTGCAGGTACCCGATCAGCACGCCGCCGTCCCGGGCCGTGACACACTCGAACCCTGGCATCTCCATGGCACCGAGCAACCGTTCCTGAAAGGCCTCCGGCGTGAAGAACGGATCCCCCTGGTAGGGCGGCACGTCATAGACCTGGGCGTACACCGCGATCAGATCCGGAAGCAGCTTGGCGGTGCCGGCTGCGGTGTGCCGTTCAAGGTGAAGGTCGGTCAGTGACACGGGGGCTCCTCGCTGGTTGGTCAGGCCGCACAGGCGGTGATGCGTTCCACCGTCTCACGGGCCCGCGGCTCGTCCTCGTAGGACCGCAGACCACCGGCGACAGCGAGCAGGACCCGTTTGTTCCGGGCGGATGCCATGCCGTTGCCGATCATCCGAACGGATTGGTCGGCCGCCTCAACGGAGTGATCCAGATCGCCGGCTGACAGGGCGGCGCTCGACAGCCGAACCAGGCACATACCGCGGTTGCGGTCGTGCGCGGTGTCCTGCATCTGAGCGGAACGGTCCAGCAGGCCAACGGCCGGTCCGTGTTGGCCAAGGTCGCTGCGGCACATCCCCTCAAGGCACGTCAGTTCTGCCTCGTTCAGGAAGAGCGTCCACTGCGGGTCCCGATCCGTGGAGCCTTTCTCGAACGCCCGCCAAGCCCGCGTGATTGCCTCGTTGGCGCTGGCGACGTCTCCGAGGCGGGCATACCCCTGAGCTTCGCGGACAGCCAGCAGGGAGTGCACCCGGGCCGGCGCCCACCGTCCCGCGTGGCGGGCAGCGAGCTGGGCATATCGAACGGCGTCCCGTGCCTTCCCGCCAAGGTCAACGGCCTGACGGGACATGTTCGCCAGCGTCCGTACCGTGAGGGCGTCATCACCGGACAGCAAAGCCGTGTTGAGGGCCTGCGACCAGAACACTGACGCCCGTTCCTGGAGCTCGGCGTCGTAGCAGTACCAGCCCAGCGACGTGGTGAGGGAGCCGGCAATGCCGTGCAATTCCGCACCGATCTGGTCGGTGTACTGGGCCCGGTCCAGCAGGTCGTGCACCACATGAAGCGTGTGCTGAGCTGAACGCCAGAGCAGGTTTCCACCAAAGCGCTGGTCAAGGGCATCGAGGTTGCCGAGCGTCTCTCGCAGTTCCTCGACCTGGTCGTCACCGACCCGGACAGTTCCAGCAGGACTGGCGGCAGCAGAGGAGGCCAGCCACGGCAGCCGACTGAGGACGGCGGCCGTGCCGGCGGCAGACAGAAGGTCTCGTCGGTTCACAGGCGGGATGATGGCTCCTTCACTGGGTCGCGCGCCAGAGGCCGTTGGCCGGAATTCGACCGGAAGAGCGAATCCAAGCTCGTCGTACGCCATGCCGAAGGTCTCGCAGAGCGCTCGCAGCGCATCCGGCCGGGGCAGAGGCGGATCGGCCTGTTCCCACCGTCGCCACGATCGCTCCGATACCTCGAAGGAGTCCCGGCCGATCAGCCGCTTCCCGGTTTCAGATACCTCGCGGACTGCTCGCTCTTGCGTCCACCGGCGTTGCCTGCGCGCTTCGTACAGGCGGTCATTGCGCCCTCGCCGTACGGGGGTACTCATGGCGCGTTCTTACGCATTGTCACCTTCCAAACATAGAACGTGAATCGGCCGACTGGCCGCCACTCTGACCGAATTGGGCGCAACCGGCCACTCAGTGGCCGGTCGAGTGGCCTTCTCCCCGTTGGGGCCCGCTGCTGAGATGGGGGCCCTGCTACGGAACGGCTTCCGGCATCGTCACGTGTTTCGTTCCGTAGCAGGGCCCCAGCACCTCCAATCGGTAACGTCGCCACCGGAGGAAGTCATGCACCAGCCCAACCCTCCCCGGTTGGCCAACCCCGCCAGCCGAGTCCGCGTTCTGCCTGCTGTGCTCAGCAGCGCCCGTACAGCCCGGCAGGCCACTGCTCAGGCGGTCAACGAACTCGGCCTGGTCCTCGACGAGGGCCAACTGGACGACGTCAAGCTGCTTACCTCCGAGCTGGTCAGCAATGCCGTCAACCACGGCAGCTCCGACGGTGGTGAGTTGCGCGTTGTCTGGACGGCCGTTCCCGGCGCGTTGAAGGTCGCCGTGACCGACCGGAGCAGCACCCCGCCCTGCCTCCGGGCGGCCACCGAGGACGACGAGAGCGGCCGCGGCCTCGCCCTCGTCCGTACCTTGGCCGACCGCTTCGGCTGGCACTCCGAACCCGGCGGCGGCAAGACCGTGTGGTTCACGCTGGTGCTGAACCAGACCGCCGTCAGCCGGCCGCTGACCACCGGGGTGCCCTTGCCCACCGCCGCGGTGACGACCGCCGTTCTGCGGGCCCATGGTCTGATCGGCCAGGCCCGGCCCCGGCCGTCCCTCGGCGACGCGATACCCGTACGGCCCCGGCACCCGAGCTCGCGCCGCCCCACTCCGGTCGCGTAGCACCCACCGACTCCCGGGGTGTGCAGCCTCCCACGGTGCTGCACGCCCCGGGCTCCGACCCCCTTCCCGGACGCCCTCCGGGAAGGGGACGCGGAAGAGCAGCGGGTCCCCCCACCGATCACGCCTGAGCTCACCGCGCGGACCGCGCCCGGAACGCCTCCCCGGGAACGCGGCCCGGACCGCGCCGGCCTCGCTGTCCGGCGCCGGCACCGGCCCGTGGAACACCAGGGCCGATGCCGCTGGTGGGACCCCTCTCGTGCGGGGGGGTCCCACCATCACTCCCAGCGTCCACGACCACGAACGGCTCACCGTGACCATCGGCATCCAGCCCCGCAACGGCCCGACACCGCTCCACCCCGGACCGCGTCCGCCTCGCGCCCTCCGACCGGCAATCCCGCACTCACCGTCCGTCTTCGGCACCCCGTGTCCCAGGTGCAACGACCACCTGATCCTTGACCGGACCGGCCAGCAGACGCTGGAGATGATCGCCGGCGGCATGACCGACGACGAGATCACCGAACGGAACGGCTGGAGCCCGGGGCAAGTGCAGTGGCACGTCCGCGGCATCCTCGAACGCCTGGAATCCCGTAGCCGGGTCCAGGCTGTCGACATCGGATACCGTGCCGGGCTGCTCCCGCCCCTGTCGAATCCGCCCAGCCTGAACCGACCGCTGGACCCGCTGGAGTTCTACGCGTTCGTCTCCTCCACCCGAGGCAACCCCCGGCGCGTCACGACGCGGCTGCTCGGCGTCGGTACCGAGGCCGTCAAGTCCGCCCTTCAGAGGGTCCACAAGCGGCTCGGGCTGACCGACGGCAAACGCTACGGCCCACGCGCCGTCTACCTCCTCCACAACGCGAAGCTGCTGCCCGACTCCCATCCGTGTCTGTGCCAGCCCCTCGAACCACTTCCCTCGCCTGGCGAACTCGCACGCCTCAGGCGGGAGTTCGACGCAGCGCTGATAGGTGGGCAGGGCACACCCTGCCCCCGGTGCGGTGTTCAGGTGAAGCTCAACATGACCGACTACCGGGCCCTCGTCCTGATGGCCCGGGGTCTGAGGAATCCCGAGATCGCCGAGATCCTCAAGACGGGCAGCCGGTTCGTCGCGTTCCGCATCAAGAGGCTCCGAAAGGTACTGGAAGTCGCCGCCCGCCGCCCGATCAACAGGGCCGGGGCCGTCGACTTCGGTTGGCGAGCAGGGATCCTGCCCGTGCCGGCCAACCTGCCCGCACCCCCGCCGGTGATCGAGGACCGCGCTCTGACGGTCATGCGGCTGATCGCCCAGGGCTCCACCACGCTCCAGGCCGCAGAAGCCATCGGGGTCGTTCAGGAGACCGTTGCGAGGGCGCTGCGGCGCACCTACGAACAGGTCGGAGTCACCGGCTTCTGTCAGTCGGTCGAGGCCGTCTACCGGCTCCACGGCCTGGGCGTACTGCCCGACGGACACCCCTGCGGCTGCACGCCTTCGCCCGGCGCTGCCCCGACCGCGGGGACCTGATGACGCCCCCCACCGCGGGCGCCTGCCGTCCCGGTCCCACCCGCCGCTCCCACCCGAGCCCCACCAAGGAGGTCCCGGTGCTCCTGCCCCCGTCCCTCAGCGCCCTGCTCGGCCCGTTCACCCCGGCCGCCGTCCCCGACACGGCTGACCTCCTGGACGCCACCTGGCAGGTCGACGCGGCAATCGACCACGTCCTCAAGCTCCTCGACCCCGACCCGGCCGGCCTCGCCGACGGCTCCTTCACCGGACCGACCGGCACCACGCTCATGCTCGCCGCCCCCGACCGCCACACCCCCGGCCTCTACCTCCGGCTCCCGGACGGCGGCACCACCCCCACGACGACGGCCCCGGTCGCCACCGTCGCCCTGCCCCTGGCCGGTACCCTCCACCTCGCCGCCTACCGTCACCGCGTCGACGCCGTTCGCGGGCGACCGCAGTACCTGCGCACGCTCGACCCCGGCCAACTCGCCGTCATCCACACCGGCGCCACCACGTCCCTGACCGGCAGCGCCGACAGTGCACAGCTCATCGTCGCGCACCAGCCGCCGGCACACCGCGGATCCCTGCCGCTCACGGTGGCCGACTGCCGGCGGGCCGGCGAGCACGCCCGGGCCTGCCTCACGACACCACCCGAACAACACGACTCGTACCTCCGCACCCAAGGGCACTGGCTCGGCGACATCCCCGCCCTGCACCCCACCGACCTGGACAGGTTCCACCACCAGAGCGCCCCCGCGCTCACCCGGCTGGCAGCCGACCGGCCCCTGATGAACCGGCTCGTCGAAACCCTCCGCTTCGACCCGGAGCGGTTCGAAGCCAGCCGCACCACCCCCCTGACGGACCGCCTGGTCCTCCACGCCGCCGAACAGCGCGGCTTCGAGATCCGGCTGAACACCTCGTTCCGCCCGGACAACCAGCGCGTACCGCACGACCACGCCCACCCGCTCACCACACGCGTCCTGACCGGCGGGTACGTGCAGCACGTCTACCGTCGCACCGACCGGGGAACCGGCCCCTTCACCTCCCGGGACCTGGCCCCCGCCGTCACCACCACCGAGCTGCCCGGCAGCACCTACAGCCTCGCTCCCGCCCTGGTCCACCAGGCGGTGATGCTGCCCGGCAGCACCACGCTGCAGCTGCGCGGTCCCCGCACCCGCACCGCGACCGCCGCGAGCGACCTCGTCCTGTCGCCGATCCACCGGCCGGCCCCCGACGACGGCGAACCCCTCCTGCACTCCCGCCCTCTCACGGACGCCGAGCACGAGACCCTGCGCGAACACCTGGTAGGTCAGGGCCTGCTGTCTGGTCGGCCTCGCGCTCACCTTTGACCAGGCCGAGGAGGGCCGGCAGACGCTCGCGGCCCTCCCTGGCGAGCACCGCCGGCAGATCGTCCGAGGTGCTCATGCCGCCGGGCCGCATCTCGATACCCGTGGCAGGTACCACGGCACGGCCGGGGCCGGCGGGCCGAACCCGACCCGGAAGACGGCGTCGTGGATGTCATCAGACTCAGCGACGGCGCCCACCGAAGCCGGCGCCGTGATCACCCACACCAGTTTGCCGGCCTCGGCAGGCCTTGGGTGGCGTGCGTGGTGTGGGCCGTACTGAGGGTCGGGTCGGTGGTCGGCGGCGCAGGTGCGGGGGGCTGGTTCGCGGGCGTGTGGGGCGCCGCGCGGTGGGCTTCGACGTGCTCGTGCGTCCTGTGCTGGTCCTGGCTGCCCATGAGGGTCCGTTCTGTGCGGTGGTTGATCGTCGAGAGGGATGGAGTTCCCACTTCCGGGGCACTCATGCGGCCGGTCACCCGCATGGCCGTAGAGCGCCATGCGTCGGGGGCGCGTGACCCCTACGGACACGCCCCCGAACCACGTGGCTCGTAGCGGGCGACGTCGTGGCGCGCCTCTCCCGCCCCGGCACGTCCGGCCCCCGGGTGCGGAGGAAGTGTCCGGGCAGGTCAGCGATCGGTCGGAACGGGTCCGGGTAGCCCGTTCGGGTGGCGGTGAGGTTCGGCGGGCCGACGGGGCGGGCAGATCCCTCGACATGACGACATCTTCGACGAGGCGCCCGCGCCGCCGCCCGGCCGCCCGCGCCGTCCCCTCCACCGCTGCGCCCGCCCGCGTCCACGTGCCGCAGGCCTCGGCCCGGCCACGCGGAGCGGGCGGGTGCTGCCGGACGTGGTCCAGCGAGCACCTCGTGCGGGGCGGGGCGGTCGTGCGCACGACCTGGCACGAGCCCGCCTGCGCGACCTCGGATCGGGCGTGACCGCTCCGGCCCTTGGGACACCCGGTTCGGGCCCGGCGGCACGGTGGTGCGCCGCGACCTCCACCTCGGCCGGGAGTGGTCCGCCCGGCCTGTCGGGCGCTCGCCGACACCGGCACCGCGCTGCGCCCCGCCTCCTGGCCGGGCATCCGCTCCCTCACCCCCTCCACCTGTGCCACTGCCCTGCGCACCGGTGACGACGCCGATCGGGCGGAACCGTAGGTCCGCCGCCGGGCACTGACCGCCCTCGCCTCCGCCGGGACCGAACTCACCCGGCCGAACTCACCCGGACCGGGGAGGCGGTACGAGCCGACCACGCCTGCGAACCGCGGCGGCCGGTGGTGCTCCGTGCGCGTCTGCGGCAACCGCACCAAGGCCCGACCGGCCCCGGCCCCTGCCCCCGCACCCGGAACGTGACCGGACGCCGGTCCGGGGCCGGTCGGGCGGCCGACCCGTCCGCCGCCCCTCCGGGCGGCTTCGGCACGGGAGCGGCCACAGCCGCGTGGTGAAGGCCGCCGCTCGCGTCGGCCCTGACGACGGCGACGGTGACGAGTCGGCGTCCATTCTCCGCCACGTTCGCGTGCGTCACGTCTCCCGTCCGTGCGGGCACTCGGGGTCTGTCGGCCGGGCCTGCGTCCGACACCCGTCCGGGCGTGCTTCGGTGAAACGGGGGCAGCCGACCCCGCAAGGCAACCGAGGCAGAGGGAGCAGCACCATGAGCGGACAGGAGCCCGCGATGCGGGCGCTCGGCTGGGCCAGGGCACTGCCCGTCTCCGGAGGCGTGCGGGTGGGCCGGATCTGGGCCCGGCGGCACCTCGACGAACTGGGCTGGACGGAACGCGCCCCCGAGACGGCCGATGCCGTCGTCCTCACGATCTCCGAACTCATCACCAACTCCCACGTACACGCCCGCAGCGACGCGGAGCTGGTGCTGACGTGGGACGGCAGTTGCCTGTACGTCAGTGTCCACGACGCGTCCAGCCAGGAGCCGCGCCCGCGCGAGGCCGGGCAGGACGCCGTCTCGGGCCGCGGTATGGCCCTGATCGACGCCCTCGCCGACACGTGGCAGACCCGGCCCGACGAGCGCGGCAAGACGGTCACCGCCTGCTTCCACCCGCCCGGACAACCGGGGCACTGACCCCGGCCGCCGACCGGTGCTGCCCCTGAGCCGCCCCTTAGGACGGCGCTCTGCGGGCCGCGCGGGCCACTTCTCGAAAGGGAGTCGGATGAAGACGAGCAGACTGGTCGCCGGAGTGATGGCCGCGGCGACGACGGGGATCCTCACGGCGGCACTGCACGCTGTGGCGGTTCAGGCGCGGAACAGACTGGAGCGCATGCTTCTTGACCAGGCGGAAGGCTTACGGGCCCGGTCGGGCGTGCCGCTCCGGCCCGGCCGCCGCCGTCCTCGACGCGCGGGGGTCGGGCACCGCGCACCTGCGGGCGGGTTCGGCGGTCGGCCGGTCGGGTAGGGTCCGCCCGCCAGTGCTCCCGGACCGCCCCGGGCCGGTCCGCGTCGCACGTACCCGGGGCGCACCCGGAGGGCACCAGGACGCGGCCCGCCTCGGGGCCGCGGACTCCGGTGCGTCACGCCATGGTGATTCCGGTCGTCACCGGATCTCCGAGCGGGGCTTCGTCGGCCGGCAGGCCGACCCTGCGGAGCGCATCCGCCGCGAGGTCCCGCGCCTCGGCCTCCGCCGCGCCGGAATCGGCGGCCTCGACCTCCAGCCGCAGGCTGAAGGCCGACGAGTCCGGGTAGAGGGTGAGGAGGTCCAGGTCCTCGGCCGCCCCCAGGTCCGTCTCGCGCGGATCGGACGCGCGCAGCGCACGGACCAGCTCCGCGCGGGTCTCGGGGGTCGGCTCGGTGAGGAAGGTGCCGGGAACGGTCACGACGTAGATGGTCATGCGACACGGATGCCCCGAAACGGCGGAGGAAACCCACCCTTCACACGCGGTGCCGCATTCGGCCCAAGACGCTCTGCCGGGCACGCGACCTGCGGGGCGACCACGTCCTCATCCGTGCCGGGAAAGGCGAGGTCCGCAGTGGGCGAGCAGCCAGGGAGTGCTGTGGAGTGCGTCGATGACGGTGGTGCCGGCGGGCGAAGCCCGGTCGGACGCCCTGTCGGTCAAGGTTGGAGGCCGGCACGCGCGCGGAGAGCGCGGCGACGGTCATTCCCTGGGCGTAGACGGGGTTGAAACAGCAGCTTGAATCGCCGATGGCGACCAGGTTGTCCGGCAGACCGCCGGAGATCACGGCCTGGGCGAGGAGTGCGACGCTACCGCCAAGCCTGTGTGGGGGAGCGGTTGCAGTCCCATTGGGTGACGACAACGCCGTTCTGCTGGGAGCCGCCCCTGATTTCCAGGCACCGGCGCGAGTTCAGATTCCCGAGATTTCCGGTCTGCCAGTCCCAGAACCACTTCTGGGTGTCTGAGCCGTTGCAGTCCCACTGATTGGCGCCGGCGCCGTTCGCCTTGGAGTCACCCCGAATCTCCAGGCACTTGCCCGAGTTCGCGTTGACAATGGTGCCCCATCCGCTCGGGTTGGAGCTATACCACTTTTGAGTGGCCGAGCCGTTGCACTCCCACTGGTTGGCGCTGGCGCCGTTCTCGGTGGAGTCGCCCCAAATCTCCAAACACAGACCCGAGTTGCCATTCCTCCAAGTGAAGGGCCCTGCCGAGGTCGCGGCACTGGCGGACGGTGCGCTTGCAACGACCATGATCATGATTGCTCCGGCTGCCAGTGCCGTCGTTCCCTTGCTGATGCGAAGATCCACAGTTCTCCCCAGTTCTCCCCAGGCCGGTGGTGGCCCAAAGCTTCCCCCCTGGGGCTCGGCTGAACGGTTCGGTTGCAAAGTGGCTCGAAAACATGACCGCCGCCCGGCGTTTGTCTTGAACGGATTTCACCGGAAGCCGGTTCCGGGAATGGGGTCGCGGCGTCGGGATCTCGGCCCGCGCGGCCGGTCGAGCAGTGGCGTCGGCGAGGGCTTGGAGGGCTGGTCGGTGGGGTGGGCCGACGGGGACTGCTCGACCGTGTCGAACGTGTGTGTACGGCGCACGGTGGTGCGGGGCGCGCCGGGGCGGTGATCCGCTCGGGTTTCGCGCGCCCTACCGACGGCTGCGCGCCGCAGTGATGATGAACGGACTGTCAGACCGCGAGTGATCCGAATGGCCCGCGTCCCTGCCCTCCGGCAGGTGCGCGGGCGATGGAATGGAGTCCCACGGTGTTGCTTCTCATCTCCCCGGACAGCGTCGAGGAGGCCCTCGACTGTGCCAAGGCGGCGGAGTACCTCGACATCGTCGACGTCAAGAAGCCCGACGAGGGCTCGCTCGGCGCCAACTACCCGTGGGTCATCCGGGAGATCCGCGACGCCGTGCCGGCGGACAAGCCGGTGTCCGCCACCGTGGGGGACGTGCCCTACAAGCCCGGCACGGTGGCCCAGGCGGCCCTCGGCGCGGCGGTCTCTGGAGCCACGTACATCAAGGTCGGCCTCTACGGCTGCACCACGCCCGCCCAGGCCGTCGAGGTCATGCGCGGGGTCGTCCGAGCCGTGAAGGACTACCGGCCGGACGCGCTCGTCGTCGCCTCGGGCTACGCCGACGCGCACCGGATCGGCTGCGTCAACCCGCTGGCCCTGCCCGACATCGCCCACCGCTCCGGTGCCGACGCGGCCATGCTCGACACCGCGATCAAGGACGGGACGCGGCTCTTCGACCACGTTCCGCCCGACGTCTGCGCGGAGTTCGTCCGGCTGGCCCACCAGGCCGAGCTGCTCGCCGCGCTCGCCGGAAGCGTCAAGGCGGTGGACCTCGGTGAGCTGACCCGCATCGGCACCGACATCGTCGGCGTCCGCGGGGCGGTGTGCGAGGGCGGCGACCGCGACGCCGGGAGGATCCGGCCGCAGCTGGTGGCCGCCTTCCGGGCCGAGATGGACCGGTACGCCCGGGAGCACGCCGTCGCCGTCGCCGCCGCGGGCTGACCGGCGGCATGCCGACCGACGAGGCCGTGCCCTCCACGGGTGACCGGCGCTTCGCCGTCCTCGACCCGGCCACGGGCGAGGCGTTCGACGAGGCCCCCGACCAGCGGCCGGAGGAGGTGGACGCCGCCGTCGACCGGGCCCATCGGGCCTGGCGCGGCTGGCGGGCCGACCCCGCCGCCCGCACCGCCGCGCTGCTCGCGGCGGCCGACGCGGTGGAGTCGGCCGGGCCCGAGCTCGCCCCGCTCCTCACCCGCGAACAGGGCAAGCCCCTGGCCGAGTCGTCCGCGGAGGTCGCCCGTACGGTGGCCCGGCTGCGCTACTTCGCCGAGCTGGACCCGCGGTCCCGGCCGATCACGGACGGCCGGCCGGTGCGCAGCGAGGTCCGCTGGCGACCGCTCGGGCCGGTCGCCGCGATCGTCCCGTGGAACTTCCCGCTCCAGCTGGCGTCGGCGAAGATCGCGCCCGCCCTCGCCGCGGGCAACACCATGGTGCTCAAACCCTCCCCGTTCACCCCGCTCGCCACCAGGCTGCTGGGGGAGGTCCTGTCCACCGCGCTCCCGGCGGACGTGCTGACGGTCGTCACCGGCCGCGAACCCCTCGGCGCCCGTCTCGCCTCCCATCCGGGCATCCGGCACGTGACCTTCACCGGCTCGGTCCCCACCGGGCGGGACGTCGCGAGGGGCGCGGCGGCCTCACTGGCCCGGGTCACCCTGGAGCTGGGCGGCAACGACGCCGCGATCCTGCTGGACGACGTGGACGTGGAACGGATCGCGGACCGGCTGTTCTGGGCGGCGTTCCGCAACTGCGGACAGGTCTGCATGGCGGTCAAGCGCGTGTACGCCCCGGTCCGGCTCCACGCGCAGGTGGTCGAGGCCCTCGCCCAGCGGGCGAAGGCCGTCGCCGTCGGAGCCGGGACCGACCCGCGCACGCAGCTGGGTCCGGTCAACAACGCGCCCCAGCTGGCCCGGGTCGAGCGCTACACGGCCCGGGCTCTGGCGGACGGCGCCCGCGCCGCGGCCGGCGGCCGGCGACTGGACCGGCCCGGCTACTTCTTCGCGCCGACGATCCTGACCGATGTCCCGCCCGACAGTCCGGTGGTGACGGAGGAGCAGTTCGGACCGGTCCTGCCGGTCCTGCCGTACGGGAGCCTGGACGAGGCCGTCGAGGCGGCCAACGGCACCGGGTACGGGCTGGGCGGCTCGGTGTGGGGGACCGACCTGGACCGGGCCGAGGCGGTGGCCGACCGGCTGGAGTGCGGGACGGCGTGGATCAACCACCACGCGGAGCTGTCCCTCGCGCAGCCCTTCGCGGGCGCCAAGGAGAGCGGCGTGGGCGTCGCGGGCGGGCCGTGGGGGCTCTACGGGAACCTCAGGCCGTTCGTCCTGCACCGTCCGGAGGAGGCGTGATGAGGTTCGACGCCGCGGTGCTGCGCGGGTACGGGGGCCGGTTCGCCGTCGAGGAGGTCGTCCTGGACGGAGGCCCGGCGGACGGCGAGGTCCTCGTCAGGATCGCGGGCTGCGGGATGTGCCGGACGGATCTCGCGGTCCGGCGTTCGGCCGGTCGCTCACTGCTTCCCGCCGTCCTCGGCCACGAGGGGGCCGGGGTCGTGGCGGAGACCGGTGGCCCGGACACCGGCCTGAGTGTCGGCGACCACGTCGTCCTGAGCTTCGACTCGTGCGGGCACTGCCGGAGCTGCAAGGGCGGGGCCCCCGCCTACTGCGACTCCTTCGCCTCGCTCAACCTCTTCGGAGGGCGCGAGGAGAAGGCGGCGCGGTTCACCGACGCGGCCGGGCGCCGGCTGGCCCCCCGCTGGTTCGGCCAGTCCTCGTTCGCCGAGTACGCGATGGTCCCGGCCCGCAACGCCGTCCGGGTCGATCCGCTGCTGCCCGTCGAACTGCTCGGACCGCTCGGCTGCGGCTTCCTCACCGGTGCGGGAGCCGTGCTGAACTCCTTCCGGGCCGGCCCGGGCGACACCCTCGTCGTCCTCGGCGCCGGCGCGGTGGGCCTGGCCGCGGTGATGGCGGCGACCGCCGCGGGGGCGGTGACCGTGGCCGTCGACCGGCATCGCGAACGGCTGGCCCTCGCCGAGCGGTTCGGCGCGTTCCCGCTGCGCACCGCCTCGGCCGGCCTGTCGGGCCCGGCGGACCCGGCGGACCTGCCGGACCGCATCCGGCGGCTGACCGACGGCGGCGCGCAGTTCGCGCTGGACACCACGGCGTCGGCTCCGCTGATCAACGACGCGCTCCGGTCCCTGCGCCCGAACGGCCACCTCGGGCTGGTGGCACGGCTCCACACCCCGTTGCCCCTGGAGCCGGGGACCCTGGACAGGGGCCGGCGGATCTCCCACATCTGCGAAGGGGACGCGGTGCCGGGGCTGCTGATCCCGCGGCTGACCGGGCTGTGGCAGGCCGGTCGGTTCCCCTTCGACCAGCTGATCCGTACGTACCCGCTCGCCGCCGTCAACGAGGCCGAACGCGACTGCGAGGCGGGGCGGGTGGTCAAACCCGTCCTGGTG